>JAGOIB010000142.1 GCA_017995875.1 Saprospiraceae bacterium | reverse complement strand
GCCTTTACTTCATTATCGCCTGTCACCAATTGATTTGAAAACAGGATGTCAGCTGTACTCATGTCATCATTGAGAAATCCAAACTCATCGGCACCAATATCAGGCATAGTTTGAATACGGTCTTCCTGATCAAAATCCAGTTCAACAGGAGGCGTAAGCGCATCGCCTGCATTGTTGAGCGCGCCATGAGTGACGTGGAGATTTGTTGCCGAAATATAATCCGGATCTGTTTGAAGACTGTTTTGGTCCTGCCCTGAAGCTGCCACCCAATCTTGCAGAAGATTGAAATTTGTTCCATTGCTGATCAAAGGCGGCGTTGTATTGAAGAACACATTATGATCAGAAGTAAGGGTTGTCATCCAGGCTGCCCGTCCTGTCCCAAAATTGGTAATAATACTATTTCGCAGATCGGTGATAGTGTTGTTGACACTGTATAATCCATAGGAGGTGGTGTTGGTACTTGTGGTGTTGATCGTATTGTGCCAAACATTAACCTTATTGCTTTGCTCTACGGAAAGCCCTCTTGAGCCGGAGGTTGTCCCACCCAGATTGATCATATTGTTCAAAAAGTAAGTGGTGTCCGGTGCTGAAGGAGTGCCGTAATTATATCTGAACACCCTTACTCCATAAGTGCCCTGGGGCAAATAGATGCTATTCTGTTCTATCAGCGTCGGACCATAGTTGGTATTTGTTTCTACTCCTATGGCTGTTGTTGTCGTGGATGAAATTGTATTTCCTGTGACATTCAATCCCTGGGTCCTGTTGAGATACGCTCCATGTCTGTAAAAACTGTCAATCACATTATCAGCGAGTACCAGATCGTTGGCAAATGAAGACCCTGGTGCCACATAGAGACCATAACTTCCCTTTTTGATGATGTTACTATCCAATAGAATTTCATCCTGCTGTCCATTGATGAGGGCGATGACAGCTCCTGATGTCGAAGTCGAATTGCATGTGGACCCAATGATTGTACAACCTGAAAATTGAATATCTGCACAATAGGAAGTCATATATACCACGCTGGAACAGACTGTGCCTGTCACCTTCAGCGTAAGGTCTTTAAAGCGTAAATGGCTGGCATTTGTGATTTCAATCATCCGATTGGTGCTGCCACTGGAATAATTCCAGGTGATAATTACGTTGGCAGGATTGTTCGTTTCGGATTGGAAAATCACAACTGCTCCAGTTGCAATTGTCAGATACGGTATATCGAGTTCTTCTGTATACGTACCGTTTCTGATATTGAATATCACTGTATCACAAGCACCACTAGTGACAAGAGCAGATACAGCCGCAGCGATCGTTGGATAATCAGGACTGGCACCACCGATTGTATATGTTCCTTCAAGCCCACCTTTGACTGTTCCTGAAATGGTATCATTTAAGGTAAAGTGGTCAGGCTCATTTTCCGGATTATAGGCCCAGGCTTCAAGCGGATAACTGGTGCCCGACACCAGGGTCTTTTGGCCCAGGACAACTTCTGTTACGCTGTTCGGAGGCAGTGAGGTATAGACATTGACAGAATCTTGTGGAACACCATCCCAGATCCAATCCATATAAAATGTGTCCACGGTAGTTAATCCAACATTCTGCACCTGGACACGAATGTTTCTTAACCCTTCACATAAGACAGGATCCAGTGCTATAACCGACAGATCCGTATAATCTTCAGGCACAAATCTGACAAGCGTCTCAGAGGTCGTCCATAGCACATTATTTCGGCCCGAAACAAAAAATGCAGTGGTCCCATCCTCGTTTTCGATTCCCTGAGTGGCTGGCATGCTGCAATCTCCTCCATCCCAGAAATCTGTATGGAGCTCGATGATATTGGTGCCTTCGTACAGGATGATCTGGCCACTGAGTACATACCCGGAAGCACAGGGAGGTGGTTGATCATAATCCTCGATAAAATAATTTACATGCAGACTTCGGTAAGGGGCTGTTCCAATAGTTTCATAGCTTATCTGGATATAATCCGGAAGAAAGGCAGACCATCCCAGGGCGATCAGGTTATTGGGGTTGGCAGGATCAGGAATGATTTGAGGCATGGTGCCGCTTTCTCCAGCCATCTGAAAGGAAATAAACCCATTGGAGGAGATAGAAAACTGTGAATACGTATTACCAAAAAAGTTGAAATCAAATCCGATATTCAGTGGGTCGCTGATTTCATCAGGATTGATGATGAGGTCAACCGGATTTTGAAATTGTGGCGCAAAGATTCCATTCGTTAGTACAGCGTACTGAGCAGAAAGTATGTTCAACCCAAAAGCGTAGAAATAAATCAAGATCCCTTTGACAAAGATCATTTTGTCTGATGGGATGGCAATCAGTAATTTGGTGTGGGTGCTACCATGCATAACGAACCCTTCTTTGGCTACCAAAACTATCTGTACCCCTTTGCGTAGCCAATAATACTTTCGGGTGATTTTCTATGAAAAGCCCAAAACCTCCTGAATCTGCCTCAAGGTCATAGGCATTTTCATTTACTTTTGTCGACAGGCGTCCCAAACGATCTGTATTGCACCCGGATGCCCTACGGGTTTGATGACTAAATGGTATCTGTGCTTTCTATTCCTCCTCTGCATGGTGCAACTGACACTGGCGCAGATCAAAGTCCGCTATGCCTATAGTGAAACCTTTACCATGCACGAAGGCCTCGAACACAATGTAGTGGGCGATATACAAACCGATCAAAATGATCTCCTCTGGCTATCAATAAGTGGAAAACTACAGTTATTTGACGGTGATCAATTTGTGGATATGAACCACCTGGTCCATACCTCTAATGCAGCCGGCACCTTTGGGTTCGAACATGGAAAAGATGTATTTTTTCTCAAAGAGCATATACTATACAAGTTTACCCCTGCTCAATACAGCGCACAAAATGCGCCAAGTCTGACTTTACCTACCTATACGAGGAGGGATCCCTATGCAAAGATTATCTATGAAGATTGTGACTTCCTCTATATCGCTCATCCTAATGATAGCTTGTACCAGGTTGAAAAAAAATCATTGACTTCCACACATGTCTATACTTTACCACACAGACCTCACAAATCATATAGGTGGAGCGCCATTTATATTTCTCCAAAACCGGTTTCAGCTATCACCTATTTTGATACCAGTTTTCTCAGATGCACATTCGATCTCAAAACAGGTATTACAAACGTTGATCATGCTTGTCCGGATGCATGGAGAGGAGCCATCGCCTCCGGTGACAGTATGTTGGTTCTGACAACAAATACACTGGATATATATACAAGAGACCGTAAACATTCCATTGTCCTTCCTGAACCAGGAAGGCAATTCAATGGTCAGCAATTTTTACTTGTTGGGAGAGATAGTGTATATGTGCCATTAAAGGATGGTATTTATCTTTTTAACCTCCGTACACTTACCTGGGTATCAAAAATTCAGCGGACCGAAGGCTTACCTTTTGAGAATCTTGGTGGTGTGCGCAGTATCGTGTTGGCTAAAACCGGCCATATTTTTTTTACAACGTTTAATTCGGGATTGGTCAAGTTGTATCCATCCAATGATGGATTTCAATATCTGGGTGTTCAGGGTAAAAAGAAATATTTTATTAAATGTATCCGTGTATCCGAAAAAAACAACATGGTGCTGGCAGGAACGATACAGGATGGATTACTCGTGTTCGATACCAATGGGATAATAAAACATCATATCCGGCAATTTCCGGACATCAATAACCTGAATTTAATTTCCTCGATTCTTAAAATATCAGATTCCAGATATATTTTGTTTGCCAACAAGACACTGGAATTGGTATTTAACGGCGAGGGATATAGATTGACAGAATTGGAAGATTCGATCAGAAAACGATTTACCTATTATGACAATGCAATTGAAGATGAAATACATCAACGCTATTTTATTTTTAATCATCGTGAATTGATTGAAATCAAGCCAGATGATCCGAATCCCGTCGTATCCGTGAAGGTTCCATTTTTTGGTTCAAGTATTGCCGCTACGAAAAGTGGTGACGAGTACGTTGTGTCAGAGTTGGATGAACTTCATTTTTACAACCAGGACTTAAAGCGTCATAGTATAAAATTGAATGTGCCGAATTTTGGGTATTCAAGATGCATGGTTCCTTATAAGCCAGGTCAGTTCCTTGTAGCGACTGACCTGGGGATTTTTCTCCTTGATACGCTAAATCCAACAGCACTGCCTACTGCAATCTATAATCATATGGTATATGCCATATTACCTGGAGAAACGGAAGGGGAATTTTGGTTTAGTACCGATTATGGGTTGTACAGGCTGGATGCTGATCTTCATTACCAACAATACGCCATTGAATCCGGCTTGCAGGAAAGTGAGTTTAATACAAACTCATGTTACAAAAGTGAATCAGGCAAATTGTATTTCGGAGGTATCAATGGAATAACAGCCTTTTATCCTTCCCAGATAGAGGAGGTAAAAGATAAGCCCCTGCCGTATATCAGTGTATTGAGTGTAAATGGAAACGTAAGAGAACGATACATTGCTCCTGGAGCGTCTGCTGGCCTGACACTTGGTTATACAGAAAATGTGATTCAGCTACGGCTTCTGGCGAAAGGATTACGGTCCCCCAGGAGTTACAACTTTCAATACAAAGTTGCCGGATTACATGAGGAGTGGATCAACCTGGGACCTAACATGGACATTCAATTGCAACTCAATCCTGGACGATATACCATTTACTATCATATTGCGGAAAGCTTTGAACCTAATGCTGAAGCACGATATTCCCTGCAGCTCCATATCAAACCTCCACTATATCAACGCTGGTGGTTTGTGCTTATTCTTTCCATGGTTCCATTGTATTTCCTGTATTACATCATGAACATACGCAGGAAAAGACAAGCCCTAAAGCTAGCCTATACACAGGAGCTGGAGCATAAACTATATGAAGACCGGTTACGTATTTCAAGAGATCTCCATGACAATATCGGAGCGCAAATGGCCACTGTCAAACGTGGTATAAATTTTATCCTCGATCAGGGTGACCAGCTGACAGATGCTCAGACAACAAATAAAATGAGGGATCTGGAAACCATTTCCACTCAAATCAATCAGGAACTCCGGGATACGATATGGGCGGTGCAACAAGAGCAGATTGATATGGCAGGCTTTATCACCAGATTGAAAAATTATATTTTCCAGGTCATTGGTCCGGATAGTCTGTATAGAGTAGTTTACGAAGAGCATGGGGACAAGCAACTCATCCTGGGGCCGTTTGTCGCACTCAATCTCCATCGCATTTGCCAGGAAGCTTTCAACAATATTCTTAAACATGCGGAGGCTACTGAGATCAGGATCTTTATCGATAGTGGGCAATCCTCTCTTAAAATCCAAATCA
>JAGOIB010000141.1 GCA_017995875.1 Saprospiraceae bacterium | reverse complement strand
AGCTATCCGTTTGTTGATGATTACCTGGCAGTTATAATTAGCTGTCAGCCGTCAGCTTTCAGCTATCAGTTTGTTGATTACTACATGGCAGTTATAAACTGCCCATCATTACATTTCAGAAACCTGTAGATTTGATATATAGATTTTAAGACTTGAGTCTTAAAATAGCGATGTTATAAAATAGCGATGGATCATAATCCCAAAAAAACCTACTTCGCCTCAGCCTCCGCCTAAGCATCAGCCTCCGCCTCCGCCTTAGCCTTTTCTTACCTTTACCCCTCTAAAGCATACCCGGACCTTGAAAAACATCCTCCTCATCAGCTTTCATTTTCATTTATGATCCCCACTTAAATAATAATTGCTTTTAGTATATTTCGGATAGGATTCCCTTAGAAACAACACCCTTTGACAGAATAGTAGTTTAATACACAAGAACAATTCGGCGGATCTCCGGAGTGAAAAGGTTCTTTCCCCGGAAGGTCATAGGATTGGCGTATATGCAGACCGAAAAGTCATCTCCCGATCTCCTCCTACAGGCCCTGGCGGCAGGGGATATGGCTGTGCTCGACCAGATTTACGACACGTACAGAGATGATTTCCTCCGATGGGCTAAATCCAAATTTCCGACAGCAAGCAGGGATGACCTACTGGATGCCTGGCATGATACCATGATCATGTTCTATGAGCAGGTACGGGACCGGAAACTGATCCACCTGACCTGCGAACTGAAGTCCTTTCTATTCCTGATCGGTAAGCGACGCCTCATCAAGATGCATAAAAAAGCAGAGAAAACAGACCTGGTCGATGAGCTTGATGCTAATATTCAGATAGAAGAAAGTATTAATGCATTGGAATGGGAAGAAATGGATACGGAGCGGCGCACCTTGTTAACACAGGCCGTTGATGAACTGCCTGAACAAAGTAAAAGGATACTGATCCAACGATATGTCGAAGGTAAATCCATACCCGACATCATGGAAACAATGGGATATACATCAGTCAACGCAGTGAGTGTGACGTTGTCGAGAAGCCTCAGGCAGCTGAAGGAACGTATTGGTGAACGAATGGCGCAACAAACAACATGGAAGAAATAGATCAGATCCTGATAGAACGATACCTGGCCGGTGAATTGACAGAAGCCGAGCGTCATGACGTGGAACGACGACGTGCGGAGGATCCTTCATTTCACCAGGAAATAATAGACTACGAAGAGGCTGTACTAGCCTTGCGACAAAAACAAAGGGAAGAACTCCGTCAGCGATTTGCGAGACGGGATGAAATACTTGACAAAAAAAAACCGGAACCTGCGCGTCCGGATAAAAACCGCTTTCTCTGGATCTGGGTGGCGGCATCATTAATAGCAACCTTAGTGATCTGGCGGTTTTTATTTACGAATGACCAACCAGCGGTTCCTGTAGAGGTCGATGCATCCGATTCAACACAAACTAGTCAACCTCCTGTAGTCCGGATGGATTCCGTATTGCAAAAGGACTCGCTTAGTTATCAGCAATCCACCGAAAAGCCAAAGATGTCAAAGCCGGATATGGCCGACAATACCAAAAAAGGACAAGAACTTTTTGCGGCGTATTTCGAACCGTACAAGGATGCGATGATGGATCCAACGACACGGGGTGATGATGATATGTCGCCACTTCAAAAATATCAAAAGGCATACTGGGATGGGGAATATCAAAAAGCAATGGAACTCTTTTCACAGCTATCAAAGGATTATCAAGGCAATGACAATTACAGGTTTTCGTATGCTAATGCCTTGCTGGAGACCGGCAAAACGGACCAGGCTATTTCTATTCTGGAATCGATCATTCAAAATAACAGGTCGAGGTATGTTGCTGAAGCTTATTTCGGTGTGGCGATGTGCCATTTGAGAAAGGGTAATAAAACAGAGGCCAATGATTGGTTAGTGAAATATGTAAAGCTTGAAAAAGCCGCCAATAAGGGAAAGGCAAATGATATAATGCTTAAACTTAAAGAGTAGTTTATTGCATTGCTGTTAAACATCCAATAAAAACCAAAGTTTATAATAGTGCGATTACTGTCATGTCTTCTATTTCAAATAACCATATTTCCGCTACAAGCGCAAACTGCCGGCAATGATACTATTATACAATACATCGACCGACTCAAGGATCAGGCGGGATCATTTCTGAAAAGCCAACAACCTGACAGTGCAGTAGTGGTTTTGAAAGATGCACTGGATTACACCAACGAGGAATTAGGGGCAGAACATATCATAGCAGGAGACATTGCTCACTCACTTGGATATGTATTGATGGTGCAGGATAAACAAGCCGAAGCTAAATCGTACTATCTCGACGCTTTGCACATAAAGCAATTAAATTATACTCCTCCAAACGCTTCACTGGCTGTTACACTTAACGGACTTGGCCTTATGTATGAATATGAGGGCAATTACAAACTTGCTGAATCCTACTACATCGAAGCCCGAACCAATTGGGAAGGTTCTCTTGGCAAAGATTATCTGCGCTGCAGCTGGGCCCAGCACAATCTTGGTAAATTATACAACAAGCAGGGACGTGATGAGGAGGCTGTTGAATGCCTGACAGATGCACTTCGTGTTAAACAGGCTAATTTACCTGCTGATGATCCCGATATAGGGCAAACCCTTGTGGTGCTCTCTGGTGCCTATTATCAACTTGGTGACTTTGCAGGCTATGAAGCGACTGCTCTTCGGGCCGCTGAAATTTGGAAAAAGCAAAAAGGAGTAAACGATCTATTGTACTACTGGTCCAGACATAATCTGGCCTTGCTTCAGGAAAGACTTGGTAATTATGAAATGGCCACATCCTTTGCCAAAGAGGCTTTAGCAGGAAAAATCACCATTCGTGGGCCATATCATCCGGATATTGCCACCACATTAACATTACTCTCAGCCATTTATGGAGGTAAGCTTGAATATGATTCGGCAAATTATTATTTGAAGCAAGCAAAGGAAATCTATGAGATGCAGCAACTGTATTCCCTTGAATATGCATGGGTACTGAATAACCTGGGCCTTAATGCATGCTATGAGGGCAATTATGATCAGGCTTTTGATTACCTGGGTTCAACCCTGGAACTTAAAAAATCACTCATTGGAACAGAAAGTATAGATTACAGCTCTACTTTATTGAATTATGTAAGGACCCTGATCTACAAAAAACAGTTAGATACAGCCGTGCTTCTCTTAGCACAACAAAAATTATTTTACGAACAAAAGGACATTACCCGCAATGAAAATTATATAACCTGCCTTGATCTGTTAAGTCATGCTCAATTAAAATTGGGTGACAGGGAAACTGGATTTCATACAATCCAACGCATCAATCATCTCTACAGGGAATCCATTTCACTCATCTCCGGATTCACCTCAGAAAATGAATTATTTGCCTATCTGAAAACAGCCGAATATTATCTTGATAAGTATTTATCACTTGCCTTTCATTCTTCTCAGATCAATGAATCTGATCGTGAGGATATTGCAGATCAGGTATTGTTTTTCAAGGGCTTTCTATTGGATAAATATATTGACATCAGAAATCAGGTCCAGTGGGACACAGGTTCACTTCGATTATACCACGACCTAAATGTTCAAAAGAAATTATTGGCCAAACAGCTTGTAAAGCTCCCCTCCGAAAGGAAGGACACAAAGACGATTGAAGAAGAAATCAGTTCACTCGAAAGAGATTTATCCCAGAAAGTACCTGTTCAGAAAGGACATTCAGTAGAGACATCATCTATACGTAATGCGCTCAACGCTGGTGAAGTGGCGGTGGAATTCGTCGAATATAATTACTACATGCCGGATGCTAAGGATAGTATTTACTACAGTGCCATCCTGATCCACCCGTCTCTTTCTAGTCCGGTTCTAATTCCTTTGTTCGAGTCACGTCAACTGGCACAATTTGCGACTGACACATTGAAAAATCGCAGTGACAATGCAAATCATCTTTACATGAAAGATGATCTTGCGCTATATGACTTGATTTGGAAGCCCTTGCTGCCATACCTATCAGATATTCATACCATCTATTTTTCCTCGAGTGGATTATTGCATCTTATCAATTTCAATGCAATTCCCACAAACGGCCAGCAAATTTTGGGTGAGGAGTATGAACTTGTACAGGTCATCACGACAAGCCAACTTTTGTTTCGGGAGGACCGGCATACGAACTCTGCGGAAAGTATCCTGATTGGTGGAATCTACTACGAGATTGATACCAGTCAAACAAAATCCATGTTATCTGAAAAAACAACAATCTCGCAGGAAGCATATGTCGAGAATGTTTCACCCGAACTGAATCAAATACTTCGGGGAAAAGACTGGGGATATCTCAAAGGTTCCGAAAGAGAGATAGATCTCATACTTCCTCTTTTCGAGAAAGCAGGAATGGATGCCAGCACCTGGAAAGGGCAAACTGCAACGGAGGAACAATTTAAAAGTTTAAGTAGATCTAAAGAAAGGACGAGTTCCCCAAGGATAATACATTTATCAACACATGGGTACTTCTATCCTGATCCTATACGAAATACAAATGTTACAATGACTGCTAGTATGGCACATACAATAGCGTCAGCTGACAATCCCTTGATCCGTTCAGGACTCATCCTGGCCGGAGGAAATTATGCCTGGAAAAAGGGTGAACCATTTCGCCCCTGGATGGAGGATGGCATACTGACGGCATATGAAATCGTTCCTATGGATTTGAGTAATACTGAACTAGTGGTTTTATCAGCCTGTGAATCCGGATTGGGAGATATCGATGGCAACGAAGGTGTGTACGGATTGCAGCGTGCTTTTAAAATTGCAGGGGTACGCTATATTATCATGTCGCTTTGGCAGGTACCGGATGCTGCCACTGTGGAGTTGATGACTCGTTTTTATACACATTTGTTAAAACACAATCGACCTATGCGTACATCACTCCTGCAGGCTCAAAAAGAAATGAGGACTGAAGGATATGATCCTTTTGAATGGGCTGGATTTGTTTTGATTGAATAATATTGAATAATGCATCAAAACCTAACTACAAACGGAGCAACTTTGCCAAATCGAATTTTGAATTCGCTCTTGAAATGCATCTACTTCACATTGGTTTCACCAATGGCGTTGATGAGCCAACAGTTGGGCGAATATCCCATCATTACCGATTTTGAACAGGTGCCTTTCAATCAATTACAAGAAGCGCAAATAGCCTATTCTCCTGCTGAGGAACCATTTGGAAATTCCTATGCTTCATGGTGCGAGGCGTGGGTAAAGTATTTCTATTCCATTCCCTGTAACAAACATCCCCTGGCTGAATCCGCGGACAATAAGACCGAACCTGATCAGGTGGGTCCTGTATACTTTTTAGCTGGAACCCTTGGCGGAACTATTGAAAGGACAGTCATCATTCCGGAAGGAAAGGGGATATTCTTTCCTGTATTGAACTATGTGGCCAATTATCCATGTCC
>JAGOIB010000029.1:15226-20866 GCA_017995875.1 Saprospiraceae bacterium | reverse complement strand
AAGGTATAATCCTGCATACGACGGTTGGGATTGGCTATGAAACCCCCTGGCGCCAGGTAGATGCTATGCTCAAGCTGGCAGCTGACAGAACTACCGGCTTACTAAAATCACCTCCGCCCTATGTACTCAAAAGAGAATTGGGCGATTTCGCAGTTGTATATGAAATCAATGCGTATTGCAACGATGCTGTCAACATGTATACGTATTATACTGAACTTCATGAGCATATTCTCGATCTGTTCAATGAAAATAATATCCAGATTATGACTCCAGCCTATGAAGGTGATCCTGAAACACCCAAAGTTGTACCAAGGGATCAATGGAATACACCTTTGGCTGATGGAACACTGGTAGAACCATAGCTAATGCAGCTAAAGCCTATTGGACGATAAGCTTCAGGATGGTGACTTGCCCTGCCTGAAGGTTGTTCCACTATCCTTTCTCTTCAGGCACAATAAAGGATTTAAAAAACAGGAGCGACTCAGGATTACGCATGGCATCCCTGTTGAGGGTACTATCAATCTCCATCCCCATCAATATTTTCTTTACCGGAGCTTCCATCTTCTTGCCACTGATCGTATAAGGTATATCATCCACCTGGAAAATATCATCCGGTACATGGCGTGGAGAACACTTAGTACGAAGAGCAGTAGCAATTGCTCGAATTATCGCTTCATCAAGTATCGTATTGCCTTTCAGTTTGAGAAACAGCGGCATATAATGTCGCCCCCCTTCCAATTCCAGATTGACAATCAATCCATCCTCAATCTCAGGAATCTCATTCAATACCCGATATATTTCCGCTGTACCAATCCGTATTCCTTGCCTGTTGAGCGTTGCATCCGAACGACCATAAATGATCACCCCACCCTGCTTTGTAATCTTCACCCAATCACCATGACGCCATACACCGGGTATGTCTTCAAAATAACTGGATCTGTATTTTTTCTTCTCCGTATCATTCCAGAAATAGATAGGCATGGATGGCATTGGCTTAGTAATCACCATTTCTCCAACTTCCTCTGTAACCGTCTCATTTTTTTCATTGTACGCATACAATGCACAACCCAATCCCCTGGCCTGTATTTCCCCTTTGACAACATCTTTTTCAATCACGCCACCAACAAAAGCTGTACACACGTCCGTACCACCGCTCATCGAACATAACCAAATCCGTGAATGAATCTCCTTGTATACCCATTGAAAAGCTTCTGGTGGCAATGGAGATCCGGTAGAACCAATACTACGCAGGCCACTCAGGTTGTATTTCTTTCCTGGCTCAAGTCCTTCTTTCATGCATGCCACAAGGTATGGTGCACTTGTTCCAAAATGCTGTATTGACCATTGTTCAGAAAGTTTCCATAATCTGTCAAGATCAGTATAACCGGGGCTCCCATCATACAAGACAACCGTTGCACCATGCAACATTGAACCTTGTAGAAAATTCCACATCATCCAACCTGTGGTTGTATACCAAAAGAACTTTTCACCTCTATGAACATCATTGTGAAATGCCAGGTATTTGAGATGCTCCAGCAAACATCCACCATGCGAATGCGTTATGGCCTTCGGCGCCCCTGTAGTGCCGGAACTATACAATATCCACAAAGGGTGATTAAAGGGTACCGGTTCAAAAACAGGAACTGTTGTTTCAGCATCTACCAGTTGATGGTATAGGGAAATGGCAGGATCCGCATGCGTCAATGCACTGCCAACATAATTGATGACAAGCGAATTTTTTAATTCCGGTAATGCATGACGGATGGAATCAATCTCTGCCAGGCGTACATGCGTCTTTCCATTGTAATAATATCCATCAGCTGCAATAAACAGGACAGGCTTGATCTGTGCAAACCGATCCACCACACTGCTTACACCAAAATCCTGAGAGCAACATGACCATATGGCGCCAAGCGAAACTGTTGCAATAAAAGCATATGTCGCCTCCGGAATGTTCGGAAGGTAACCGGCAATCCTGTCGCCTTCTTTGACTCCATGACGTTGAAAATATGCCCTCAGCTTAGCCACTTCCCTCCACATTTCATCGACAGAAATACTTCTTTCATGACCTGCTTCTGAAGCAAAGAGCAAGGCGGTTGATTGATCTTTCATTCCGAGAAAAATGTGCTCGGCATAATTTAAAGTAGCTCCTTCGAACCATACAGTATCCGGCATCGGACCACCTGACATTACAGAAGAATATGGAGAATGCATTTTTACATTGAAAAAAGAAACGATAGTTTCCCAGAAGATTTCAGGCTTGTCCACTGACCATTGCCACAAGGATTCATAGTCAGGAAATGCGAGTTGGAGATGTTGATCAAGCCATCGCCTGTATTCGGTAAGTCTTGAATTTTGTATGTCTTTCGCCGAAGGTCGCCAGAGTATTTCCTGTGAAGAATCCATAATCATTATTGATCTGCCGTAAAGTAACAGATTTCTACGGAGAGTGAAAAAGCAAAGGTCATAGAGCATAGAGCGCATAGAGGTAAGGTCTGACAGCATAGAGCATAGAGCCCAAGGCAGAATGCAAACCATGCGCACACTCACACACACTCTGTTCTATGCCCTATGCTCTATGCTCTATGCTCTCCGCATTTCGCGGAGAAAGAGTAATTTTCGCCAATGATCCGACCTATAAAGAAAGTATTGGTAGCCAACCGGGGCGAAATAGCCGCACGCATCATGAGAACCTGTCATCAGCTTGGTATTGAAACGGTGGCTGTTTATTCGGACGCAGATAGGAATAGTCCTCATGTTATTATGGCCGATCATGCTGTTTGCCTTGGTGCCCCTCCTTCCAGAGAATCGTATCTGAATATGGACAAGATCATCCAGGCTGCAAGGGATACCGGTGCTGATGCAATCCATCCAGGCTATGGATTCCTGAGTGAAAATGACGCATTTTCACTCGCTGTGAAGGCGGCAGGAATTATTTTTATCGGGCCTTCTCCTGAAAGTATCAGGATGATGGGAAATAAACTCGCTGCAAAACGGGCTGCAAAAGAATTTCAAATTCCAATGGTCCCTGGATCTGATGATGCTATTTCGGATATGAAAGAAGCAAAAGAAGTGGCCGCTCAGATTGGCTTTCCGCTATTGATCAAAGCTGCTGCAGGTGGTGGCGGAAAAGGTATGCGTATCGTGCATGAACCATCAGAAGTGGAAGCTCAGGTAGAAAGAGCCATGAGTGAAGCATTGGCATCCTTTGGAGATGGATCCGTCTTTATTGAAAAATATGTCACTTCGCCCAGGCACATTGAAATCCAGGTAATGGCTGATCAGCATGGACATTGCCTTCATCTGTTTGAAAGAGAATGTTCGATCCAACGCCGGCACCAGAAGATCATTGAAGAAGCTCCTTCCTCTATCCTCTCTGATGAAAAAAGAGCTAAAATGGGTCAGGACGCAATACTCGTCGCCCGCTCATGCAATTACGAAGGAGCAGGGACTGTTGAATTCCTGCTGGATGAAAACGGAAACCACTATTTTCTTGAAATGAATACACGGCTTCAAGTGGAACACCCTGTGACAGAAATGATCACCGGACTGGATCTTGTAGCCTTACAAATACGAATAGCAGAAGGTCATGCTTTGCCAATTTCCCAGGATGAGTTGCATATCAATGGACATGCACTTGAGCTGCGTGTTTATGCTGAAAATGTAATCGGGGGTTTCAGGCCTTCAACCGGAACATTGGTAAGATACAGGCCTCCACAAGGTGATGGAATCAGGGTTGACGATGGTTATCGCGAAGGGATGGAAATTCCGATTCATTATGATCCAATGATTGCAAAACTTATCGTGCATGCACCTTCCCGTCAGGAAGCAATTGATAAAATGAAAGATGCCATTAACCTGTATGAGATCAATGGGGTTGATACCACTTTGGATTTTGGAAAATTTGCCATTACACATCCGGCATTTACCTCAGGCAGGTTTGACACGCATTTTGTTGAAAAACATATCCATGAATTTCTCGAAAGTGAAACGGAGATAAATCACACACTTGCACGTTTTGCCGCATGGATTTATGAAAAAAAGAAATCTATACTCGTCCTGCCAAACATGGAGGCATAAAATACCTGCCTGTTTTATAGAAAGGAAGATTTGTATTATGGCTGCAGCGTCTCGAAAGAATTGATATAGACTGGTTCTCCCCACATGAAAACAGATGTCACATCAGCAGGGCGCACACTGCAGACGACCTGTGCACCATCTTTCTTTAATTGATTGGGCATGTTGATGGGTAAAAATTTTCTTCCATGCTGATCGATGATACCGTAGGCACCACCTTCCATGGACAGGAATACGACTTTGCCGGTTATCTTCATAGGAGTAAAATTACATTCAAAACTAGAAAAAGAAAACTGCATTTCAAATTAAGAAAATATTCAGGCCGGAATATTTTAATTCGTCTTTACATCCAATGTAAAAAAGAAAATTGTTCGTTAGGTACAGAATGGTCGGGCGACTTTACCCTTAAGAAACTTTCACTGCGGTTATGTGCCGGTGCAGATGCTCAAGCATTTTTTGTTGAGCCTGAAGTTGCTGGCTGATGTTTGTGGTATTAATATGCTGAGCGGGCGCTACTAGATGGGAGGTTAACTTAACCCTTGCCTTCCAGACCTCCTTGATATCATTGGCAGCTATGCAATAAGGATCAAAGGAAATATTATCTGAACAACACTCCAGATGCAGGTCGCTTTTGATACGGTTGTTGATTCGCTTGATGACTACTTCCTGATGTGTAACGATGATGTAGATCTGGCCACTTTTAATTGCCTGCTCCCAATATCTTGGTTCAATAAATGCTGCGATGACGATGTCATTGGGCATAAACGTTGGTTCCATGGAGGTACCGGCGATTTCGAACGAACGATAGGTGCCTGACTTAAATTGAGGATCAGGAAGCTGATAGGTAGGCAATTCACTTATATACATGGGATCGTCGAGCTGTGCTCCATAGCCTGCCTGGGCAGGATAAGGAACATGGACAATACGCTCATCTCCTTTTTGATCAGTGACAATCGACAAATGCTTCAGTCGTAGTCCGTCGTCTTCCATGGGATTAGAAAAAGGCTTCCCTTTGCCTGTAAATAAATAATAGGGATTGAAACGAAAGGCCTCAACTGCTTTCTCAATCAACTCAAGGGGCGCATCTCTTCGGCTTGCCATCATTTCAGAGATTCCCTGGGCGTGATACCCGATGGTCAGGGCAAAATGTCTCCTGGATCTTACCTTTCCGTCCTTCACCAGATGGTCAAGACATTCCAAAAACCGCTGTGTGACGTTAGAGATACCCATTGTTGTGGGGTAAATATATATAATATTTTAATGTGTAGTCATCTATCGTTAAAATTTTTACCTATTAAAGTATCCTTTCATATTACGACGATCACCTCCTTCTTATCCTGGCAACCTATATGATGTAAAGCTTTACTAATAAGTTATATACTTTTATTTTACAGGCAATTATGAATAAATGAATTGGAAAATAAAAGCCTGCCATCAAAGGTTTGCGCAGGTAGTATGGTAGATTTACAATTGACTGAATGCTGGAAAAATATGACTCGAATTATTTGTTATAATTAATTGAATTTCAGTATATTATTACGTATTTGCAAACCAAAGCTTTAT
>JAGOIB010000029.1:3799-15126 GCA_017995875.1 Saprospiraceae bacterium | reverse complement strand
AAAGGTTTGCGCAGGTAGTATGGTAGATTTACAATTGACTGAATGCTGGAAAAATATGACTCGAATTATTTGTTATAATTAATTGAATTTCAGTATATTATTACGTATTTGCAAACCAAAGCTTTATGTTTTGATTTCTGATTTCAGAGAAATTTCACTTTGATAAAAATGATTTGTAAAAGACCCTTCATTTTTCATTTCGTATTTCTACGAAATACTTTTCGGAGCCCTGAACTAAACCCACAAAATTTTGTCTCACCTATAGTGTACTTTTTTGTATAAGAATGACGAACTTTGCACCCGCAATTGAATATGACTTATGAGCGATAGCTTACAAACACTGGAAGTTCACACCCAATCTGACTATAAATATGGGTGGTCCACCGAGTTGGAAATGGACACTTTTCCAAAAGGTTTGTCCGAAGAAACCGTCAGGGCTATCAGTGCAAAAAAGAAAGAACCGGAATGGCTTCTGGAATGGAGATTACAAGCCTATAGGCATTGGCTGACAATGACCGAACCGACCTGGCCCAATGTACACTACCCTAAGATCAATTACCAGGACATCATTTATTTCGCTTCCCCAAAGAAAAAACTCAATTCCCTGGATGAAGCTGACCCGGAATTGCTCAAGATGTTTGACAAGCTCGGCGTTCCCCTCGAAGAAAGAAAAGTATTGGCTGGTGTCGCAGTGGATGCAGTGGTGGATAGTGTTTCAGTAACGACAACTTTTAAAAAAGAACTTGGAGCGCTTGGAATCATATTCTGTTCATTCAGTGAAGCTGTCCATGAACATCCTGAACTCATCAGGAAATACCTTGGAAGTGTTGTACCGTACACTGATAATTACTTCGCCACTCTCAATTCAGCTGTTTTTAGCGATGGCTCATTCTGCTACATTCCTCCGGGTGTCCGTTGTCCAATGGAGCTTTCTACCTACTTCAGGATCAATGCTGCTAATACAGGCCAGTTTGAACGCACCCTGATTGTCGCTGAAAAAGGAAGCTATGTAAGTTACCTCGAAGGATGCACAGCACCCATGCGGGATGAAAATCAATTGCATGCAGCTGTGGTGGAAATTGTCGCACATGACGAAGCCTTTGTCAAATATTCGACAGTACAGAATTGGTACCCTGGTGATAAAGAAGGCAAAGGCGGGATCTACAACTTCGTCACCAAGCGTGGTATGTGCGCCGGATATAAATCAAAAATTTCCTGGACACAAGTAGAGACTGGCTCTGCCATTACCTGGAAATATCCAAGCTGCATTCTCAAAGGCGATTATTCAGTAGGTGAATTTTATTCAGTTGCCGTGACGAACAATCACCAGCAGGCTGACACCGGCACAAAGATGATCCACATTGGAAAGCATACAAAAAGCACCATCATTTCAAAGGGGATTTCTGCAGGCTTCAGCAACAACTCCTATCGGGGCCTTGTCAAAATAGGACGGCGCGCAGATGGCGCACAGAATTTTTCTCAATGCGATTCATTGCTGATGGGGGACAAATGTGGAGCACATACATTTCCATACCTGGAAGTTGATAATCCTACAGCAAGAGTTGAACACGAAGCCACTACCTCCAAGATTGGGGAAGATCAGCTCTTTTACTGTAAACAGCGTGGCCTGAGCGAAGAAGATTCAATCAACATGATCGTCAACGGGTATTGCAAAGAGGTGTTCAACGAGCTGCCAATGGAATTTGCAGTCGAAGCTCAAAAGTTGCTGGCGATAAGCCTTGAAGGAAGTGTTGGATAAAAAGAACTTTAGATATAATCAATGAAAGAGTTACTTAAAATAACAGATTTACATGTAGCCGTTGACGGCAAGCCGATCCTCAATGGACTAAACCTGACCATCCATCACGGGGAGGTTCATGCCATCATGGGCCCGAACGGATCAGGAAAAAGTACGTTAGCCAATGTACTGGCCGGACGTGAAGAATATACGATCATCTCCGGAACTGTCGAGTACCTGGGTCAGGACTTATTTGAAATGGAGATCGATGAAAGGGCCCTCGCAGGTATCTTCCTTGCATTTCAATATCCGGTCGAAATTCCTGGCGTCAGCAATTCTAATTTCCTGAAAAGCATCATCAATGCCCATCGGGTACACCAGGGCAAAACTGAATTTAATGCACTTGAAATGCTCAAGTTTATCCGCTCTAAAATGACAGCCATTGAAATGGATGAAACCCTTCTCAAGCGATCACTGAATGAAGGATTCAGCGGCGGAGAGAAAAAGAGAAATGAAATATTACAAATGACTTTGCTGGAACCGACACTGGCGATCCTGGATGAAACTGATTCAGGTCTGGATATCGATGCCCTTCGCATTGTGGCCAATGGTGTTAACCAACTGAGATCACCTGAACGTTCTTTTATCGTTGTCACACATTATCAGAGACTCCTTTCACACATCATTCCTGACTATGTGCACATTTTGTCGAATGGAAAGATTGTGGCAACCGGTGATAAGGCGCTTGCTGAAAAACTGGAAGTGGAAGGATACGAATGGATCAGGGAAACGAATAGTATTACAGCTTAATCCACTTGTCGTCAATGTCAGTAAAAGAAAATATAACCGTTCAATTTGATTCTGTCTTTAGCGATATGGAATCGCAGCTAAATGGCTCAGCCGGAAGTCTGGTCCATGACTTCCAGAAGAAGTCCTTTCACACGCTGCAACACATCCAATTTCCGGACAGGAAGCATGAAGATTGGAAATATACTTCCGTCCTCAAACTTATCGAACCGGATTATCAATTGGCTGGTGTACTTCCTGAAAAGAATTTAGAATCTATTCCCGGTCTCGAATCCTATGTCATTGAAGTGATCAATGGTAAGGTTTCATTGGAAAATAGTACATCAGCACTACGCGATTCCGGTATAAAAATCAGCACCCTCAATGAAGCTTTTGGTTTAGACTCCTGGAAAGAAGTCTTTCTTCATTGGATATCACAGGAAAATCCTACTCCTAACCGTGCTTTCGAATTCCTGAATTATGCTTTCCATGCCAATAGCTTCTTTATTGAAATTCCAAAGAAGGTTATAGTGGATAAGCCCATAGAAATCAGGATCATCCATAATGATCCTGGAATAACCTTTTCGCATCCATTGTATTTTATCAGGGCTGGCGCAGAAAGTAACGCTACGATCTTTGAGCGATTTGAAAATGCTGGTGTACCAAATGTCAATTCCTCCGTTAGCCTGCTGAATTCACTTGGACATATTCACCTCGATCAGAATGCATCTTTAAAGCATATCAAATGGCAGAATCTGCCTGCTCATCAAAACCTTGTCTATAAACTATTGGTGACGCAACGTAGGGATAGCCGGTTTGAATCACTTGCATTTGACTTTGGCGGCGCTATCGTCCGTAATAATGTCGAAGTTGAGTTGGACGAAAGCAACACGTATACATCTCTCCAGGCTGGCTTCATAGCAAAGGACAGGCAGTCCATGGATCATCAGACGCGCATCAATCACAAAGTACCGTATTGCGAAAGTCATGAATTGTATAAAGGTATCATCGACGGTTACGCCTCTGCTGCCTTCAATGGAAAAGTCCTGGTGCATAAAGATGCTCAGAAAACAAATGCCTTTCAACAAAACGACACCCTTGTCCTTTCTCCGAATGCATTAATGAATAGCAAACCACAGCTGGAGATTTTTGCAGACGATGTAAAATGCAGCCACGGTGCAACAATAGGACAAATGGATGAGACCTCAATATTTTACCTGAGGTCACGCGGCATGAATATCGACGAAGCAAAACATATGCTGAAATCAGCATTTCTCGCAAATGTGATTGACCATATCGAAGACCAGCATATAAGGGAACATATCAGTTCAGGAATGACAACAACGATATGAGTTCAATAGCTTCAAATTCAGGCATTAAACTCTTTGATGTCGAGAACATCCGGAAGGATTTCCCCATCTTGTCAAGAACCGTTAATGGGTATCCTCTGGTCTATCTCGACAATGCAGCTTCCAGCCAAAAGCCTGACCAGGTGCTTGGTCAGATGGATCATTATTATCGACATTCACATGCAAATGTCCATCGGGGAGTCCATACGCTTAGCCAGGAAGCAACAGATCTTTTTGAATCGTCACGAAGTCGTATTGCATCATTTATTGGAGCACCCAGTGACAAAGAAGTCATCTTCACCCGTGGCACTACAGAATCCATCAACCTTGTAGCCTATACGTTTGGGATTTCTCAATTGAAGGAAGGAGATGAAATCATCCTTTCTGCTATGGAGCATCACAGCAACATCGTCCCATGGCAGATAGTTTGTGGGATGAAAGGTGCGGGAATAAAAGTGATTCCTGTATTTGAAGATGGCACGTTGGATCTCGAATGGTTTAGAAGAAATATAAATGCAAAAACCAGACTGGTGGCTGTGACACATGTCAGCAATGCATTAGGAACAATCAACCCTGTTTCCAGCATTATCAGTATTGCTCATGAACACGGTGTACCGGTCTTATTAGATGGTGCTCAGGCCTCACCACATCTCCATATCGATGTAAAAGAACTTGATGTTGACTTCTATGCATTTTCAAGTCACAAAATGTATGGCCCTACAGGAATGGGTATTTTATATGGAAAGGCATCCTGGCTTGACATACTCCCGCCATGGCAAGGAGGAGGTGAAATGATCAAGGAAGTAAAATGGGCAGGCACAACGTACAATAGTATTCCTTTCAAATACGAAGCAGGGACTCCTGATATAGCTGGTGCCATAGGATTGGCCGCAGCCTGTGACTATATCGAGGGTATGGACAGAAACGCAATGACGCAATATGAACATTTGTTATTGACCACATGTACGGAAGCAATGAATTCAATCCCAGGAGTCAGGGCACTGGGAACAGCCGCTGACAAAGCGTCTGTTTATTCCTTCACGGTAGATGGGCTTCATCCATATGATATTGGCACTTTGCTGGATCAGCAAGGCATTGCAGTTAGGACAGGTCATCATTGCACACAACCTTTGATGGATCGTTTTTCATTACCTGGCACGGTCAGGGCTTCCTTCGCTGTGTACAACACCGTTGACGAAATCGAAAAATTAGTTCAGGCAACACATAAAGCGATTAAAATTCTCTCCTGATGAATGCGGGCGTTTCATCCATCATCAATGAACAAGACCAAATCGTAGAGGAGTTTTCTCAATTCTCAGATTGGTCTGACAAATATGAATATCTTATTGATATAGGAAAGGCTTTGCCTCCACTCGATGATACATTCAAGACGGACGCCTATATCGTCAAGGGATGTCAATCAAAAGTATGGCTTCAGGCAGAAGTTAAGGACGATCGCCTTTTCCTCAGTGCTGATAGTGATACCGTGATTACAAAAGGTATTATCGCTTTACTCATAAGGGTGCTTTCCGGCCATCACTTGAGTGAAATTGAAAATGCAGATTTATACTTCATCGAAAAGATAGGACTCAAGTCGCATCTTTCACCAACCCGTTCCAATGGTCTGGTGAGCATGATACAGCATATAAAGTCGTATGCCAGGCATCTTCCTGCGGAGACCGCTCATAAAGTAACAGGGGAGAACCCGGCGACCCAAATGGAAAAGATGATCGCTAAGATTAAGGAAGTCTACGATCCTGAGATTCCAGTTGATATTTATGAACTTGGATTGATATACACATTAGCCATCGATCTTCAGGGGAAAGTTATTGTAACCATGACACTGACTTCACCTGCCTGCCCGGTGGCAGGTAGTCTTCCATTGGAGGTTCAGGAAAAGTTGCTATCTCTTCCTTTTGTGACAGACGTGGAACTTACGTTGGTCTGGGATCCTCCGTGGAATAAAGAAAGAATGAGTGATGTAGCCCGTATGGCGTTGGATATGTTTTAAAAATAAGAATGGTATGAAAATTTCAGCACAAGACGAATATGGCTTACGAATACTTCTTCAGATCGCTAAGGCGCATCCTGAGGAAGGCATGAGCCTTTCGCAAATCAGCGAATTGGAAAACATATCCCAGGCATATGCAGCTAAACTAACGAGGTCATTGCGTATTGCAGGCTTCATTCAAAGCATACGTGGACAAAAAGGGGGCTATATCCTTGCCATGGTGCCGGGCGAAATTAAAGTAAACCAGGTCCTGCGGGCGATGGGCGGAGCGATGTATGATGAAAAATTTTGTGGTCAGCATGCAGGAGCACTTGCCTTATGCACCAATTCGGTTGATTGTTCCCTTCGATCACTCTGGACCATTTTGCAGTTCAATATGGACAAACTGCTTGACCAGATCAGTATTCAGGATCTTATGAAATCTGAAAACCAGGCGCATTTAAATTTTACCAAAATGGCTGAACAGATGGATACTGTCTGAGAAGATAACACAAAATACATTGACAGCAATCTATTTTCAGAAAAGTATTCTCGCCGGATCAATTCATTTCAAGGAAGCAATTGCCTGAAAGAAATAATTGGCTAGCCGGCCCATTTCGAATCAGGTATTCTCCAGGTGGAAGCAATGGATTTCTCAGAATACTGACATCTTGCAATTTAAGGATGCCTAGATTATTGAAGGCTGCCCCTACATTACCGGCATATCCACTGATGATATCGAGGAGTTTAAATTCGACTGTAAATCCGGCCGCGATATCAAACAAACCATCAATGTCGGAGGCAATGATAATCCTTGGTGATACTGAGGAATGTATAAAAATGTTTTTGTCAATAAGAATCCTGCCGGAGTTTATATGAATTGTCATTCCATTCAAGGCAGCACTGAATCTTACAGTGTCACCTGATACTGCACAATTGATAGCTTCACGGAATGATCCGGAACCAAAATCATTTGTATTGGTCACAAGCAAGCTACATTCACTCACATCAATAAAATAATTCTGCGCATCAACCTCTCCATTGGCCAATGTTGCAGGTAGGGTATCATTTTGGGTGTCCGTGTTTGGCACCATATCCCCATCATTACTTTGATCGAAATCAATGACTGAAATATAATCTACAGGCTGTGCCTCCACCACCACATAATTACCCACAGGAATATCCATAAATGCATAATCTCCATTAGATGAAGTCAAAACCATAGCCAGCGGATCCGTCGTATCCGGTATGCCATCCAAATCGTCATCCGCGAAAAGACTAACTGCTATATTGTTCAATCCTTCTGCTTCATCAGGGAATTGATCGCCATCTAAATCATTAAATACATTTCCGGTTATAAATCCAGGGAGAGGGGATTCGATAAAATAATTCACCATATCGATTTCTCCCGGTGCCAGGGTAACAGGAATTAAATTATCAAGCGGATTTACATTGGGGACCACATCATTGTCAGGCGTCGTATCTCCATCATCTACTGAAGCCCACCCTGCCGGCTGCGCTTCAACAATAACATAATTTCCGGGGGTTAAAGAAGCCATGGAATAATCTCCCTGACTGTTTGTAAACACACTCCGCACCAGAATATTATTATCAGCTACTCCATCTGTATTTTCGTCTGCATAAAGCCGGACATTAACTCCCGGAATGTGTACATTCTCGGTTGAATTGATGTGTCCAACGATATTCGCCAAACAAGTGTTGATGGTAAACATTATACTTGAACTATCACCACAGGCAGATCCTCCCTGAGGAGGATATATGACCAATGAAACAGTTTTCGTACCCATGGTATCATAATATACAGTATGAGGACCATATCCGGTAGCCGTAGCCGGGATAGCGCCATAACCAAAATCCCATTCATATGTAGCACCTGGCAGTTCCGGTTGCACTGGTTGAAATACCCGGTTTGTATAATAGCAACCTGGATCAGTACTTCCATCAATCGAAGCATCAATAAGTATTGGAATACAACTTGCTTCGATAGGCTGTCCATAAGGAGGAGCATCACCGTTACCCGTGTATTCCCAGTTAAATTGTTCGACTTGTTCCAAAGCCGGAATGGATTCACCTTGCACTCCGGTAGCAATTGTCATCACAACACCATCATCTCCTGCGAGATAGCCTCCATTCGCAGGATTCATTTCTAAATCCCAAACAACAGGAGGACAAAAGTGTAAACTATCAGGATCAATATCATCAATCGCAAAACATATCTGAAATAATTTAGTCCACCCCGTAGTTGAAAGATATATTGGTTCAAGGTTTTCATTGACCAATTGAATGGCTCCATTCACCCAATCAGCCGGCCCGTTCCCAGGTGTTCCAAATCTAAAATAATTATATCCAAAAGCTGCAGGGCTGGTAAGAACGGTAGGAGGATTAGGAGCCACCGGGCCGTAGCCTCCCTGAAAGTCTCTGAAATTGATCAATTCAAGAACCTGATCTTCATAAAAGAATCGGACGTTCATACCAAAAAGCTCCTGATCCGGCATATCAGCCTGAAATTCGACATCCAGACAATATTCTTCTGTAACGCAATTATATTGTGGATTGGCTAATCTGACAGTAATAGTCGGATTCATGCCTATTGAACTGGAAGCCTTTAATGCATTTGAAGCCAGGATGGATAAAAAAATAATGCATGAAAACTTCCAAAACCCAACGTTGGATATTGAAGGAGAATATCTGAATAATTCAGATAGCTGCATACGGTGATTAAGCCTGTTAGCCATTTGGTGTTATGTTCTAATGATGAGGTTTCGGGGGGAACATATCTTGCATACCGCGGGGACCGGAAAGCACTATATAAAAAGCCTCAGTTTCAAATTACGCTGCAAGTTAGTAATTCCTCTGCATATATCATTCCATATCAATGATTTAGAACAAATATTCCAAACCATAATATACCGGCTTGAAACCAACAGTCGTCTTGCAAGTAAGTGAATTCAAAAAAAAAAATCCTCCTATCAAAGGAGGCAACTTATTTTATACATACCCCTCTGATTATGAAATGAAAACAGATTGGAAAATTCGCCATGAGGCATAGCCAGACAATTCACTGAAAAATCAAATCATCCTAGAACCCTGTTCGTTACAACCAAAGCTTTTGGGTGTAAGTAAAATTTTCTACGAAAACGACGTTTAGCAATAGGGATCCAATTGCCAAAAACCTTGTAATCATGATCCGATAACCCAGGCTTATGGGATTTCGATAAAGCAATTCCCGAAAAGTGCAAACGAGCTTGAAGGTTTATTTCTGATCAGGTATTGTCCTGCTGGTAAAGCAGTATTTTTAAACACCTTCACACCAATCAGTCTCAAAAACCCTGAATTATTGAAGGCTGCACCACTATTATTCGCATCCGAAAGACCACTTGTTATATCAAGGTCTTTAAATTCAACAGTTTTGCCTGCGGCAATTTCAAATAAGCCTGAGATAGAAGATGTAATTTTAATGTGTGGATTAACATTTGATCGTATGTACAAATCCTTATTGATCGCAATCTTAGTGGACGTAATGTTGATTGTCATATTTGCCAGGGATGGATCAAAAATGACTGTATCTCCAGAAGCAGCACATGATACAGCTGCACGTAACGAACCATCGCCTGAATCAAGCAAATTGGTAACCAATAAACTACACGGACCACATGCAATCGAACTGCAGGTAATTTGAGCAGGTGCACCAAATGGAGGTGTTCCATTGCCCGAATAATTCCAGTTATATTGAACTACATGCTCTGATACAGGAAGAGATCCACCATTAGGATTTACAACGGTCATAACTACTCCTTCGCCACCACCCAAAAATCCCCCATTGGCAGGGTTAGCTTCTAAATCCCATACAATGGATGGACAAAAATTATTGACATCGGCATTTGGATCATCAACATGGAAGCAAACAGAGAAAACTTTTATCCAACCGGATGTTGGGATGATAACAGGTGTAAGATTTTCATTGGTCAATTGAATAGCCCCATTAATATAATCACTACCTCCACCAAAATTAAAATAGGCCGGGCCTAAAGGTGCGCTGTAACTATTAGATGGTGGGTTGGGTGCAACGACTCCATAGCCACCGACAAAACTTCTGAAGTCAACCAATTCCAACACAACATCATCATAAAAAAATCTGACGTTCATTCCAAACAGTTCCTTTCCTGAAACATCTGATTGCAATTGGACTTCTACGGTATATTGGGAGAGTGCACAATTGAACGTAGGATTTGCAAATCTTACGGTAATATTGGGATCAACCATATTGGCACCCGAGGTAATCTCTTTACTTCCAATGCTTGAGGCCTGCAAGGGGTAAAAACTTGCAGATAACATCAACACTACAATAACTAGTATTGCGTTCTTAATCGCTGAAAATCCGGTGGAAAGGTTCAGAAAATGTTGCACAATGGCATGAGGATTGCCCATACGCAAAGCATTTAGTGTTTTCATAATCGAGTAGAGTTGCATTTAATAATATCTTGATTTATATTCCTATCAAGTTACTCTTTGGGTGATATTGCAACGCTCCTTGGGGGCACCAATTAATGGTTTAGGTTAATTAAATACCGAGTCTAAATTAAACTTATTTGTTCAATATTTATTTAAAAAGACGTCCCCTAAAAAAAAAATCCGCCTACAAACCACCCAAAATATCCTACCAATTGCCTTTTCAGGGGCGCATTATAGAATCTTCTATTTCATATCAAAAAATGAACCAATCCAATTATATATTCTAAATTGCTGAATATAAGTGAATTATAAATTAAAACTAATATGACTATATTATCATTTGTTAAAAAAGAAATTTACCGGCCTCCTGGGTAAATGATCGACTCGAAGATGTCAATGGGTCTTCGAGTAAAAGTCAAAATTTTAAAAATTTACATGATTTTTAATGCACAAAATGGTCATCAGGGATTCATTTTGCCCTTCTGCGTCAAAATTTATCAACAATTATATGCCTTTCAAGATCCCACAAACAGAATCTTCCTGCAAACAAACCTTCATCATAGGAACGTTTGTTAGTTAAGAGAAAATATAAGCTGTATTCCCTTTAGGTAGTGCTGTAGGAATCTCAGTTAAGGAATAAAAATTCTCGCACAAAGAGATGTGCGTCCAGTAACAGCCACTAAAAAATATACGCCGGCTGGCAATGTTAGTGGCTCACTTAAAACACCTTGATACTGTTCACCATCATAATGCACACGACCAACAATATCAAAGACCCTTGCATGCCACAATCTGCTTGCATCACCGGTTATAAGAAACTGCTGAAGTGCCTGATTAAACTGTATGACACTATTTTCACTTTGCTGATCTTCCGTAGAGACAAACGCACACTCCGCCAACCCAGTACAATAAGCTCTTTTCACTAATGAACAGTCAATAATAAATGGATTCAATTTACCATCCTGGTAAACTGCAATCCTTTCATTACGCA
>JAGOIB010000029.1:0-3699 GCA_017995875.1 Saprospiraceae bacterium | reverse complement strand
ACCAGACCTGGAAATATTTGACTTTTACCTTGCTGTAATGAAACGGTAAGAAAGATGAGCACGATTGCAATGCAATCCAATTTCATTTCCTTCCATAAATCTTTGCGAAACATATCTACTCTATTTGCTCTTCAAAGCACAAGATAGGTTCTAATACATAAGACCCAACTACTTGTCAGGACTAAAAAAAATCCGGCATACGCAACGTATCCGGATTTTCTTTTACCATTGATTTATCTTTCAAAAGATTGTAGATCACCTGATTTTGAAATCTACTGTGATCGTACCACACTGTTCTTCGATTTCACTCAGGGTGAATTTAAATTGAAGAGCTGCTTTTTTAGCGATTTCTTTTAGCTCAGAGTCCGTTGTAGTGGATCCCTTTTGCGTATATTCAGCTTTGATGACTTTTCCGTTTTTATCCACACACACGCTGATCACTACCCGACCCGTTTTTTGACTCCGGTCATTTATCTGTGGTTCATGCAGCACGCCACGCTTGCCAAGCCCACCTCCAACTCTACCGCTTCCATTACTGATCCCTTCCAGAACATTGGAATTAGGATCCCCGTTAGGGTCTCCCTGGCTACCTGGTTTCCCTGTATTTCCTTTTCCCCCGGTACCGAGGAGATCACCATAGGATTTCTTGGTTGTGTTGTAAGCCTTCTGGCGTTGAGCTTCTTCATCTGCTTTCTGCTTTGCATCAGCATTTGCTTTTTTCTGAGCCTCGGCAGCTTTTACATTAACCTCATTTGCCTCATTACTTGTAATAACTTTTTGCGAAACTTGCTTAACCGGTGCGCGGGAAGCAGTTGGTTGAATAGGATCCTGTTCCTGTTCTTCAGCAGGATCCGGAGTTACTTCATCTGTTTCACCCTTTGGGGTCTCCTGCCCCTGGCCTTCATCCTGTAAACCAAGATTGACCAACAAACCCTCTTGTTCAGGAGGTGGAAGTTTGGTTATAGTCATTGTCACAAACAACAACGCAATCACAATAATATGCGTTAGTAAACTTACTATCCAACCCTTACCCTGAGAAGCTTGTTCCTGGGGATTTGTTACAGAATCTACACTGATCATCTTTACATTTTATGAGGATGCGTTAAAATAAACGCCCGTGGCTACGGACTTCATACATCTGCGAACAAAATTAGGGTTTTATTTTCATATTATAAAAATATTTAATGTATAATTTCACATCAACAGGGTGCTTTTCCGACTCCTTCCACGAAGACCAACATCAATTGCTGATTAAACCATTATACCTGAGGTCTTTAAACCCCAATACTTCAACAACATCAACACGGTGATACGGGTGGGAATCTTTATCTTACACCCATAAGTAATATTCCTAATTCTATGCGAATCATCAGAAAAATTGCAGTGCTTGGATCAGGTGTTATGGGATCCGGAATAGCCTGTCACTTTGCCAATGCAGGCTACCAGGTCATGATGCTTGATTTACCTGGTTCAGGTGAAGGCGCCAACCGCAATCAGATTGCTGAGCAGGCGTTGGCACTCGCGATCAAACAAAAACCGGCCCCACTCTATCATGCCTCTTTCGTCAACAGGATTACTACCGGTAACCTCGAAGATGATCTGCCAAAGATCAAGGATGCGGACTGGATCATTGAAGTGATCGTTGAAAAATTAGATATCAAGCAATCCCTTTTTGAGCGCGTTGACAAACTGCGAAAACCAGGAACTATCATCAGTTCCAATACTTCCGGTATACCTATTCATCTCATGGCGGAAGGAAGATCTGATGATTTCAGAAAGCATTTTTTAGGAACCCATTTTTTCAACCCTCCGAGATATCTACGGTTGCTTGAAATCATACCTACGCAGGAAACAGATCCTGCCTTAGTGAGTTTTATGATGTCCTTCGGTGAAAAGTTTCTAGGAAAACAAACTGTCCTGTGCAAGGATACTCCCGCGTTTATTGCCAATCGTGTTGGCGTATACAGTATGGCACGCATTTTTCAATTGACCGAAGAACTCAATCTTCCAATCAGTACAGTTGATAAGCTAACAGGTCCGGCCATCGGGCGTCCTAATACAGGCACCTTCAGATTGGCTGATCTGGTGGGCCATGATACAGGTGTCAAAGTCATGCAGGGCATTCAGCAAAATTGTCCTGATGATGAACAGGCAAGTGCATTTGATGTACCGGCCTACATGCAGTTTCTACTGGACAATAAATTTTTAGGCAACAAAACAGGACAAGGCTTCTATAAAAAAGGTGAAGGGAAAAATGCTAAAGGTCAGACTGAATTCCTATCACTCAACCTAAAAACCCTTGAGTACGGAACTGATCCCCGTGTCGATTTACCTTCTTTGGGTATTACAAAGCAGATTGATGATGTTGAAAAAAGAATTCAAGCTATCTATCAATCTCCTGATGTTGGAGGTCAACTTGTCAAACAACATTTGCTGGGCCTGTTCTCTTATGTCAGCAATCGCATTCCTGAGATAGCTGATCATATCAATAGTATCGATGATGCTTTAAGAGCAGGTTTTGCCTGGTCCTATGGCCCTTTTCAATACTGGGATATCATCGGTGTGAAAGAAGGAATACAAGATGCACGCAACGCAGGCTTGACAATAAGTTCCTGGGTTGATGAAATGGTCGCAAACGGCATTACATCTTTCTATACTAACAAGGATGGTAAACAACTGGTTTACAGCCCGGCGGCTCAAAAATATATTCCTGTGCCCGGTGCTGATACAACCATCAACCTTCAGGCACGCCGAAATCAACCACCTGTTTACAAAAATGATGAAGCGATCCTTCATGATATCGGAGATGGTGTTCTGTGTTTTGAATTCAAAAGCAAAGCCAATGTGATCGGCGAAGGAATTCTACGTGGGCTCAATGAATCCATCCGCATTGCAGAAGATGAAGGATGGAAAGGATTGGTCATCGGCAATCAGGCCACTAACTTTTCCGTAGGTGCAAACCTGATGTTGATAGGCATGATGGCCTTCCAGGAAGAATGGGATGATCTCGATATGGCTGTCAATTATTTCCAGCAGACCTCGATGCGTTGTAGGTATTCCAGTGTACCAGTGGTGGCTTCAACTCAAGGTTATGTGTTTGGAGGAGGATGCGAGATATCCATGCATTGTGATGGAGTTGCTGCAGCTGCGGAATCTTATATCGGTCTGGTAGAAGCAGGTGTAGGCCTCATTCCGGGAGGAGGTGGTACAAAGGAATTTGCTGTCCGTTTGTCGGATTCATTCCACGCTGGCGATGTTCAAATTCCGCAACTCATCGATCGATGTAAAAACCTTGCCACTGCTTCCGTAGCCACTTCAGCATACGAGGCATATGACCTTGGTTATCTGGCACATGGGCGTGATGAAGTCATTATCAATACGATGCATACTATCTCAGAAGCCAAACGTAAGGTTATAGAGTTAAGCCAGAATTATGTTACACCTATCCCTCGCGCAGATATCTTAGTACTGGGGCGGCAAGGGCTTGCTTCTCTATATGCCTTTGCAAATGAATTCCGTCTGGGTGCATATGGATCAGCACATGATATTAAGATCGTGCAGAAACTAGCATGGGTGCTTTGTGGCGGCGATCTGACAGGTAGCCAACTGGTCACAGAGCAATATCTGCTGGATCTGGAAAGGGAAGCGTTCCTGTCCCTTTGCGGTGAACAAAAAACACTGGAACGCATTCAATATATG
>JAGOIB010000001.1:65600-75181 GCA_017995875.1 Saprospiraceae bacterium | reverse complement strand
TTTCCATCTTTTTGGGCTGGCACCCAACGTTCAGGTAAAGCCGCCATGTCATTAATTAGGCGCAACAATTCTGCTTTAATGCCAGGACTAGGTGATCGTAATACATCAATGTCAGTGATTCTGCCATCTGCTCCAATGACAAATTGAACTATGCCGATCCCTTCAATATTTTGTTCTCTATCCTCCTTTGGGTATTTAATATTGGAATAAACAAACTGGAACATTTTTTCCTGTGCACATGCGTTGCGTTCATCCAGATTTGCTATTTGCTCGCATCCGGGGAATCGAGCCATTTCATCTACTTCCTTCAGCGGTTCAGGTGAAGCTCTATATGTGCCTAAACTAAACGTGACAGGCAATACCATTTCAGCATCAAACGATATACCTTCCTTTCTTGCAGGTCTCCATTTTCCGACATTAGCATTCATTCCATTCACCAGGTCCAGGACAGCCTGATCGGCGGCAGGATCAAGAGATTGTTGAATGGCTACATCCTTAACATATCCATTTGCATCTACCACAAATTTTACTAACACCCTACCCTCTTTACCGGACTTTTTCAGACTTTCAGGATAGACCATGTGTGCGTTGATATATTCTCCAAGTTTTTCCATACCACAATTACCCCGATCACGAATAGGGACATCATCACAGCCCGGGAAAATGGGCATCGGTAATGTGTAATCAAGCTTGGTATAATCTTCTGGAATAGATGGCGTCAGCACTGGTTCTGTCAACCGCAATGCGATTATAGAACTCTCCGGCAAAGTATCTGCACTATAGTTTACTTTCCTTTCGAGTACAGAAGATTTATAAGCAGCGTATTTTCCCATTTCATCTGTATCCAAAAACCACCTCATATTCATCTTGTTTCCAATCTGTAATATTTCTCCGATTTCACCACCGGTCGTCTTGTTGGGGTCCTCTGCAATAACTCTTACTTGCGGATCTGTCATTCCTTTGGTCATTTCCTGTACGGCTAGTGGTAAATCTTCTTTTGCAATCTCCTCTATTCCAAAATAAAGTCTGTGATCAGCTCCTATTAAAAGAATTAGTTCCTGTGCGTCCTGATTCACTTCGGTTGGGTTATCACTCGCAAGACTATCTGCCATTTTTTCTCTGAATGAAAAGAGAATAAGGGCAATTAACAGTAAGGGTATAATGCCGAGGTATTTATACCTCGCTGCAAAGCCTGATCGTTCCTTGTTCATCATGAGCAATCGTTTTTTGAGTTGTGAATAAATGAGTTGGTTGGAGAGGATATTCTGCAATTGATTGTGTTGCTGACTTACGAGCAACTGTGCGTAATTCTCCCAATGGGTGTCTTTCAGGACTGCGGCGTCAGCAACAAATTCATGTACCTCTTTCATTGATTTCCTGTAGAGGTAGATCATCGGGCTTGGCCATAATTTAATGCACAACAATTCCATAAGGATGACATCCCAGGTGTGCATACCTGATACATGAGCCTTTTCGTGAACAATCACCTCGTTTAGTTCGACTTCACTGAATGAATGCTGTAGTGGCAGATAAATGGTATTGAAAAAAGAAAATGGGCTTTTAACCTTATCGGATAAGACGCATAGGTGTCCGGATACCTTTGTATGGATGCCGGTCTTTCTAATATCCAGGATCTGCTTAAAAGCAAAGAGTAGACGGACAGACATCACTGCAGCACCCAGAAGGTATACTCCTATGAATATCTTTAGCCAGGGGATAGTCTTTGCTACAGGTGTAGCAATACTGACGGAGAAGTTATTTACGTAGTTCCCCAGATACACAGTAGAAGCAACCAAAGTGTTTGAGTCAGCCTGCTGCTCGTCGATATAGATTTTAACAAATGGCAGGACAAGACTGATGATCAGTGTGATCATAAGGTACATCCTGTTGGTATGAAACATGGTCTCTTTTCGCAGGCCTAAAAAGTACAGCCCATAGAAGAAGGCAAGACATACCGTGACTTGAAAGAGGTAAATCAGCATCGTCAGGATTTCTTTTTGAGTTCTTTAATCAATTCCTGTAGCTCTTCGATGGAGGTTTCTTCCTTGGCGACCAGGAAGGATACCAATTGTTGGGTAGAGCCATCAAAGTATTCGCGTATCAGCGATAGAACACTTCCCTTGCTGTAATCCTCTTTGGTGATCAGCGGAAAATATTCATAGGTCCGGCCGTAGGATTTGTGGTCAACAAAGCCTTTTCGTTCAAGAATGCGTACAATGGAGGAAATTGAGGAATGAGGGGGCTTAGGCTCCTTCAAATCATCAATGATGTTGGAGACTGTACACCGGCCAAGTTGCCAGATATACTGCATGATCTCCTCTTCTGCCCGGGTTAAACTTTTGATTTTACTCATTTGGATTCCATGTTATGGAACCAAATATATAACGTATTTATACGTTATGCAACTAAATTTTACATTTTAACAAAAAAAATTACTCTTCATCATCTTCCTCTTCCTCTTCTTCCTTTTCTTCAACATCATCATCGTCATCATCTGCCACTGCTTCTCCTTCTGTAATGGAGAGGTAGTCCATATCCCCGTATTTTTCTTCGTATTCCTCTTTTACGCTCTCCTTCAATTCACCACTTGCATCATAATCATCATCATCTTCAATAATCTGTTTGGCTTCAATCAGGGTCATCCGGACCAGGTAATACCTGTCCTCTGTTTCAAAAGGAAGTGCTGATACAAACTTGCCTTCAGCATTTTTGTATTGAATGAGGTGCTTCGCGAAACCATAGGGATACATGAGCTTGATCTGCTCCTGGATCTCCGGATCCAGTTTTTCATAATCCTTGACAATACGTGGTTTGTTGGCCATTCTTAAAGAAGTATTTTAACAATTTAACCTGAATCTCAACGGTACATTTCTGATTCAAGCCCGTAAGTTGTAAAAAAAGTATCCACAAACAAAAGACTTTTCTTTGAAATTCTCAGAAAGATTTTTTTTACGGCGATGGCCCTTATGCAAAGACCTTAGAAAACCTCAGTTATGAGGTGTGATTATACAGATGAAGAAAGCCGGAAAGAGTGCTTTTGACTCTATCCGGCTTTTATAACCAAACCAATCTTATATTGCCCGTTGCATGTTTATGCAAGGGCCGCCATATCCCGAATCAGTATACTAGTTCGCGTAAAATAGATCTTGTTGGCCTTACGCAAATCATTTAGAACCGCTGTAACCGTCTGACGGCTGGTTCCTGTATAGTTAGCAATATCCTGCTGGGTCAGGGAATGCTTCATCAACGTCTCCAGACCTACCTGCCTGCCACATTGCTGTGCATTTTCTAAAATAAAATCGATTATCCTTCCCCTCGCATCCTTGAAAATCAGCGATTCCAGTTGATTTTCTGTCTGACGCAATTTGAGTCCGATCATAGAGATGACACTCATGGTTAGTTGTGGATTTTTATCCATGATCTGCCTGAATATTTCAACCCGTATCTTATAATAGGCGGTGCCGGGTGATAATGCCATGGCAAAGTTGTGATGGGGTTCATTTTGCTGAATCAGGGCAAACTCTCCAAAGACCATGCGGGGATGGAGCACCTGTTTGATGACTTCGCGACCATCCTCATGATGTGTCCCGATTTTGATACTTCCTTCTGAAAGGATATAAAAATACTCAGCCGCTTCACCTTCAAGGAAAATCATTGAATGCTTTGCGGCAATATGATATTCCATGTGAAGGGCAAGTATTGCCAATTCTTCTTTCTCCAGTACACTAAAGAAGGGAATGCTTTCAAGTATGTCGAGTTTCATAGCCATTTTGTGTTCTTAAACTGAAAAAGATAAAATGAAATGTCAGATATAAGACACAATAAGATTCGCCTACCCCTACGTCAGGCAATATAAAAATGGGAAAAAGCCCTATTGGGGCAAATAGGAAGAGGAAACATCCGGAGAAAAGCCGGAAAAATTACCATATCCACCTTCAATATTGTTAAAGATGGTGACCGGCTCAGCGAAAGGGTCCTGACGTACAATGAGTTGCCTGGCCAGGGAGCTGTGATATTTGTAATAGGATTCGGTGATAGTCCTTAGTTCGACATAAACTTCCTCAAGTTCGCTTTCGGCTACAACCCAGTTCACAAAATTAAACTCAAGTGGCTCACCCGGCGTCAGATCATTACGATCGATGAGAATACCGAAATCATAATGATGAAGAAATGGCTGATCATCTGAAAGCTCAGGGTCAACAATTAACAAAAGTGAGTCAAGATTCTCATACTTGTTATAGAATACCAGATGGTAATATCGGTTGGACTCAAAATGGTTAATATTAAAACTCAATTTATACCTCAGGATACTTTTAAATTCATTCTTTATGGATGGTTCAAGCGAAACGTCATGAACATTAAGATTGGTTATCGTACTTGGTGTTGGGATCGTGGTGGTGGAATGAACGCTTTCAAATCCGGGTGCGTACGCCGAAATAGAATACGAAAATCCTTGCTTTAGAAAATCTTTAGGAAATTCGAAATACGATTTATTTCCTTCCTTCGTAACGTCCAATCGTATGGAATAATCTGTTTCCAATTCCGTCACTTCAACATCCAGATTGGCAGGCGTAATAAATTGGCTGGAATCAAGAGGAGATTGGGATGCGTAAACGAATACGCGTTGCTTTTCCCATCCATCAGAAGATAGGTGGGAAATAATAGTAAGTTTTGGAAGGTTATTATTTGGCAACTCAAGGGTTGTTTCACAACCGGAAAGGCAGAGCCCAAGACTTAGTGTCAGGGTTAACAAAATATATGTGCTGTGCCTTTTCACCTCTGAAAGATAATGGATTTTATTCCTTTAAAGGAAAAAACGTCCGGGTTGGTTCAAAGGTGGCTTCTAACGTATAGTAAATCTATAGCTAAGGGAAGGAAAGAACCTGAAAAGAGAGAATTGCCTGAACTCAAAATCCTGGCTAACCGGGTCCTGTACAAGGGTAATATAAAATGGATTGACCCGGTTGTATACATTGTACAGGCTAAGCGTTAAGGAGTGTTTAAAGGCTGGCTTGTCGGCAAGTACATAATTCACGCTCACATCCAATCTGTGGTATGGAGGCAATCTGAATCCATTCCGTTCACTATAATTAATACCGATTTCCGGAAAGAAGGAGCCGGGATTGTAGAACTTGCTTTCAGCCAGCGTAATGGCAATTCCTGTCCCATACAACCAACTGATTCCATAAGACCACCTGGGACCTGCATTTACCTGGCTGGTAAAGGAAGAAGACCATCTTCGGTCATATCTGTCTGGATAGGGTTCTCCATTATTGATGTCATCAAATCGCCGGTAAGACCTTGACCAGGTACCATTCCATTTAAATTGGACTTTTTTGTATTCATATTTTAACTGGAGCTCTACACCAGAGGCATCACCATAGCCAGTAGTTATCTTAGACTCCCAGTTTGCAGCATCTACTATACTTGAGGGCACCAATCCTTCCCTGAGTAAAAAACTTGCTCCTTCCTGATAGGAGATGACACTCCTCATATCTTTTACATATGCTGAAAGGTCTATCGTATAGTTCTTACCTGCCTTCCAGATCCCGGATACAACATATTGGTCAGATAAAGCGGGTGATACCTTTTCTGTGGTGGGAACCCAAAGGTCAGTGGGCAAACCGATGCTGCTTGATGTGAGATTATGTAAATATTGGGCCATTCTGCTGTACCCGATGTTGAATGCCAGTTTTGGATTGGGTAGATAATCTAAACTCAACCTAAGTTGAGGATCCAGATAACTTACACCCCTGACAAAGAAGCTAGAAATATGAATACCAGAAGTAAGTCTCACTTTAGGCTGTATATCCCATTTATCTTCAAAATAGGCTCCCGCCTCAGTAGCTTTAACATTGAATGATGAAAAGAAGACATCATCCAACAGCCCTTCCTTAAGATAAAAATCACCGACTTTGCTCTCTTCGTTGATCGTAATGGATTTTGGCTGGAAAAGATATCTGTCAACATAAGTACCGGCGGCAAACTGATGGTTTATAGAGGTGCGTATATCCAATTCCAATTTGATGGCGATGTCTTCGATACCAGACTTAAACTCTTTCGCATCAAATCCAGCTTGAGGATTAAGAATAGACCCCGGGAAACTATATTCAAATTCACTTCGATCTATGGACTGTAAGACAAATGAGCTTCTGGAAATAATAAGATTCGAAAATATCTTATCATTTACAAGATGATTCCAACGCAATACACCCGTTCTGTTTTGCCAGTTAAGGTCTTTGTCAAATTCTTCGTGAGAGACAATCCTGATTCCGGTATCATGATCCACTTCATCTCTGTTTGTAATCGTATTATCGGCAAACCTGTCCGTTCCCTGGTACATACTTAAGTAAAGCCTGTCCCGCTCGCCAACGACCCAGTTTACTTTTGCATTCAAATCAAAATAATCTAGATCCGCAGAACCCCCAACACCATTTTTTACCTTATAGTACCTCGTCAAATCGCGCATAAACAATCCCGGTATAAAAAACCTGCTACTCACCAGTATTCCTACTTTGTCTTTAACCAGTGGACCTTCTACCATAAATCCTACTTCGGACACAGAAATATTCCCGGATAGTCCCCATTGGTGGATATTCCCTTCCCGAAGGCGAACATCCATCACTGATGACAGTCGTCCGCTGAAGCGGCTGGGGAAATTAGCTTTATAGATGGAAGCCTGTTGAAGAGCCTGATAATTGAACACCGAGACTATCCCCAGCAAGTGATTTGGATGGTACACCGGAACACCATCCATTAAAATTAAATTCTGATCGTTGGCACCACCTCTGACGTGGATTCCCCCGACTCCATCTGTACCTGTATGTACACCAGGGATAAAATCTGCAGCCCGGTATAGATCACTGGAACCACCTATATGCACATTATTTTCGAGGTCTGCCATGGTTATACGTTCTGCAGGTGGAACAATAGCATCCGTGTTTGGAGTTTCTTGACCGGCATTGATCACTACCTCTTTAAGCAGACTATTTTGTTTCAGCTTCAAATGGATAATTTCGTTTTGTCCAAGTTGGACCGAAATGACCTTGGCAGCATATCCTACATAACTTGTTTGTAATTGAATAGGTCCTGAAGGAAGATTAAGGTTATAATAACCGTAATTATTTGTCATCGTGCCTTTCCCCGACACGCCATCAAAGACATAAGCCGAAATCAAAGGCTCCCCCGAAACTGAATCAATCACAACTCCACTGATAGTATATCTAATGGGTGGAGGTGCCAATTGGTATAGAATGATCTGCTGATCAATATACTTATATCCGATCTGGCTTCCCATCAACACTTTCATCATAATCTCATCTACAGAAACGGCTTTCATCACCAGGGTAATTGGAGGCAACTTTTCTATGACATTATCACTGTAGATGATATTGATTCCACTCTGGAAGCTCAACTCTGCAAAAAACTCAGCTGGGATTTTTCTTTCCGCTTTCACTACCAAATTCTGAACCTGGGCACCCAGTGGTGAAACCGAGGTAACCAACGTAAGTAGACCTATTAAAATCCGGAGCCTGATCATCACGTAATTTAAATATAAACGAATCAGCCTGAGAAATATGCACCTGACGAAGTCTGAATCAGCAAAAATAAGGCTTAGATCCGTGATTATACAGGCACGAGCCCATGCCGGGCACCTTCCTGAAGCATAAAGGCATAGGCATGCTCATAATCACTTTCTAGATTTCCATCTAAAATAGCCTCACGAATAGCTGTCTTAATTTCCCCAACGAGTCGACCCGGTGCAATCCCAAATGTATCCATGATCATCTGCCCAGTGATTGGCGGCTGCCAGTTTCTGAAGTGATCCAACTCTTCCACTTCTCTCAACCGTTCAATGACAACTTTATAATTGCCAAGATACCTGGCGACTCGATCAGGATTTTTGGAGGTTATATCCGCTTTGCAAAGTAGCATCAGGTCATCCAGATCATCCCCGGCATCAAACAACAATCGTCTTATCGCTGAATCGGTAATTTCATCCTGTACCAAAGCAATCGGGCGAAGATGTAATCGAACCAATTGCTGAACATATTTCATCTTTTCATCGAGCGGAAGTTTCATGCGCCGGAATATCCTTGAGGTCATGTTGGCCCCCACAACTTCATGCCCATGGAATGTCCATCCATGGCCAGGCTCAAACCGCTTGGTAACCGGTTTGGCTATGTCATGAAGAATAGCACTCCATCTCAGCCAAAGGTTGGAAGAGTTTTCTGCTACATTATCCAGGACCTGAAGTGTATGATAAAAATTATCCTTATGCCCATATCCTTCAAATTGCTCTACCCCTTTCATGGCATCCAATTCAGGAAATATAATTTTCAACAAGCCAGTCTTATCGAGCAAGAGAAATCCAACAGAAGGAACAGGAGATAAAATGATTTTATTTAATTCATAGGAGACCCGTTCCATCGAAACGATATTGATCCTGTCACGCATAGAGAAAATTGCATCAAGGGTCACCGTGTCAATTTGAAACGAAAGTTGACTGGCAAACCGAATGGCCCGCATCATACGCAATGGATCATCTGAAAATGTCCTATGCGGATCCAATGGGGTTATGATGCGCTTTCTATCCAGATCTGAAAGTCCGTCAAAAGGATCAATAATAGTATACGCATGTTCGCCTTGCAACGAAGCTGCAAGCGCATTAATAGTGAAATCTCTTCGAAGCTGATCATCGCGCAATGTTCCTTGTTCAACACTGGGTTTGCGACTATCTGCACTATACGATTCCTTCCGGGCACCTACAAACTCCAACTCCAAGTCGCGATATCTTATCATGGCAGTCCCAAATGTTTTGAAGACCTGAAGTTCAGATGCCTCATGCCCAAGTAATCTGGCAACTTCCTCAGCCAGGGTTGGCCCATCACCCAGGGTAACAAAATCAATATCCTTGCATGGAATTCCAAGCAGTCGGTCCCGCACAAATCCACCCACTACATAGACCTCATCATGTATGCGATCTGCAGCAGACCGGATGATGTCAAAAAGTTCTTTTTCTGTTGTAGTGATTTCTAATTTCATTTGCCTGTTCTAATCCATAATTTCCACGACCTTACATGACATTGGTAAGCAATGACATTCATCTCCTGCAAAAATCGGGAAATTTAAAATGATTCTATTAATTCAGGTGAATAGTGGTTCCCGATTTGCTCAAGAACTTCGAAAAGAACATCCGGGTTCGACTCCGACACCAGAATGGATCTGAAATGCTTGATACCTTCGAGTGATCTGAAATAATTAGTATAGTGACGCCGCATTTCCACCACTCCAACTTTCTCTCCTTTCCAGTCAATCGAATGTACAAGATGTCGTCTTGCTGCATCGACACGTTCCGCAATGGTTGGCTCAGGGAGCAAGGTTCCGGTTTTTAGGTAATGCTTGATTTCCCTGAAAATCCAGGGATAACCAATACTTGCTCTCCCGATCATGATTCCATCAACACCATATCTGTCCTTATACATTTTTGCCTTCTCCGGAGAATCTATGTCGCCATTACCAAATACAGGAATCTTCATGCGTGGATTATTTTTCACCTCTCCCACCAAGGTCCAGTCAGC
>JAGOIB010000001.1:56168-65500 GCA_017995875.1 Saprospiraceae bacterium | reverse complement strand
CCTAAATCAAGATTATGTATCCTGGCCATGGAATTTATTTCAACAAAACCTTAATTAGAAAGTTGATCTATCAAAATGATTAATGTCAGGATAGCTGTTGCCTGATAAACCGTATCCCTCAGGATATTGCCCCAGTCTGAATTCTTTTCACCTTTTTCTACAGTTGGTTTTACTTCCTTAGGTCCTACGGTAATGGTAGCTCCTTTCTCGATGGTCGGATATTGATTTACGAAGAGAAACTTCTTCGTTTTCTCTGCACGGCCATCCGCAAACTGGACTCTAATTTCATTCAAAGAGCCATCTTTACTTACCCCAGCAGCAAACTTATCAATGTAATGCTTAGCATTTTTCTCACCACGAAAAGCAACAGTAACTGAATTTCGTCCTTTCAGAATTCCTTGTGCGTATACATCACCAAGATTGACATAACCACCTATAGTAACAAGGTCACGGCTTTTAGGCACAATCAACACATCCCCGCTTCTGAGTACGATATTAGATGGGACATTGTGGTTTTGCAAAATTTCAGCCAGGTTGATAACAACCAATCCTGTTGAATCGCCCAGCCTGTAAAGTTTAGCACCTTCAGGAAAAGCCTCTCCTGTCAAACCACCGGCCCTGGCAACAAGATCCGCAATACGTTCCTTGTCTTCAAGGATCGGATACGTTCCAGGATATTTAAATTCCCCCTCAACACGCACCGTCTGTTGATCTTCAAATTCCGGAATGGTGCGTATGTAAATATGATCAAATGGCTGGAGCTCCAAACTATTATCCTCAATAGCATCTGTTTCAAAATCCCTGGGCAATTGCACATTATAAAGCGTAATCTTCATTTCCTGACCATTGGTATATTCAGATCGGGCTAAATCAATTCGTTCATTATCCGCTTCATACCTGAATCCTCCTGCAAGACTAACGAGATCAGCCAGGCTCATTCCTTTGCCGAACGGAAAAAGTCCGGGTCTTCTTACAGATCCATATATGGAAACAGTAAAGTCATCCCTTCGGTCTGACTTATTGAAAATCATAATCTGGTCTCCATCCCTGATTTCAATATTGGCAGATGACGTAGGGTCAGTCATTGCCTGGGTCAGATCAAAATGAACATATTCTATGGCCTTCGGTTCATGCGGATTAAGGCGCATGATATAACCAAAATCTGAAACATTTGGCTTCGTTCCTCCAGCCAACAATATAGCTTCCTCAAGTTTAAGCCTTCCATTTGGATTGAAGGAAAAGGTATCAGGGGCATTTACAGCACCTACAACTGAGAAAAAACCTAACTCGGCATAAGACGTCAAACTCATGACCTGCACTATATCCTGCATACCGAGGCTTAGGTTAGCAGGAGATGCTGGATTGTCAAGGATGACCTGAAAATTGATTCGTTCGTATTTATAGGACCCATCCGGCTGGTATCTCAAAAGATAACCAAAATCAAGCCTTGCATCCGGCTTTAATACACTCTGGCTGATCAGGTCAGATATCCGCATTCCATCACGTCGTTCAAATTTTCCAGGAAACCTTACAGCACCTGAAATGCTTACAACATTTAAAGCAATCCCATCAACGGATTTGATTTCTACGATATCGCCATTGAACAGAATGTAATCTCCACCATTGACTTCAAGTTCGCGGAGATTGATATTTGTGACCACTTGTTTGTCATTCATAAACCTTGTCACCTGCACATCTGCCAGATAAGCATTTGCCTTGGCGCCTCCTGCAAATTTTATCAACTGTGTCAGATTCTCCTTATCCAATAATTCATACTTCATTGGTCTGATTACAGCTCCACGGATTTCCACTACCTTTTGCGCGACAGGAATATGGATATAATCGTTGTTTTGCAAAAAGTAATTTTTCGCAACGCCCGGATCATTCATAAATTCATAGACATCCAATGGAATCGACTCATTTCCTCTGATCAATTTGATACGGCGCACCGATCCGATGTCTGTAGGACCACCGGCAGCACTAATGACATTAAAAGCTGTATTAATACCCGGAAGCGTAAATGCACCTGTCGTTTTGGCTTCACCAAAAACATTGACGGTCATGTTTCTTGGCTTATTCAAGGTCACTTGAAATTCACTTCGGGTAATAACGTGATATTGGCTATACCGTTGATACAGTAATTCCTTTGCGTCCCCAAATTTGATCCCTTTTAAAAGGACTTTTGGTAAATTATTACCTAGCGTTACAAAACCATCTTGATTAATTTCAAGAATACCATCAAACTGGGACCTGCCAAAACCAATCACCCCTAACTTGTCACCTGTGCCTAACACATAAGCATCAGGTGCAACGATATCCTCTGCCTTTTGATAAACGGCTATTGAATTATTCCTGAATATTTCCTGTCCATACGTTGGTGTAGGTAAAGGTTCTGTTGGTAATACTGAGGTCTCAAGTACGATGAGCGGTTGCTTTGGTACTTCCAGAATAACGGCAGGGGTTTCAAGTGATGGGACATTTGAATTGGCCTTCTTTTCATTTTCTATTTCCTGGATTGTCTCCAGAAGGACACTCTGAAATGCTGGCAATTGCTCTTTGGAGATATTATCCGGGTTGTATCCTTTCGCTATCAGTCTTGCTTTGAGGGTATCTTCAGGAATCCCGCGATCGGCAAGCATCTCTCTAGCTTGTGTTTCAGATATCTGGGCGAATCCTGATGGCAAATAAAACAGAAGCCCCATCAATAAAATGAGGATTGATTTTACTTTTCCAATATTCTCAAACATATCTTTCATTTAAGCTCTGTTGGCTCACCCTTTTGCCAGAGCCTCTTTAAAATATTTCAATGTATGAACCATCCCTTCTGCTCTTGGTACTTTTGGCTCCCATCCAAGCAACTTTTTTGCCAGTGTGATATCAGGCTGCCTCACCTTTGGATCATCTTCAGGCAAAGACCTGTAATCTATATAGGCATCCGGATTTCCAACTAATTTCAAAATCTCTTCTGCCAGTTGCATTATGGTTATTTCATCCGGGTTTCCAATGTTTACAGGTGACGAATAATCGCTCAACAACAGCCTGTAAATTCCCTCCACCAGATCATCAACATAACAAAATGACCTTGTCTGGCTTCCATCACCATAAACTGTCAACCCTTCACCTCTCAAAGCCTGTGCCATAAAGGCTGGTAAAGCACGTCCATCTTCCAATCGCATTCTTGGCCCGAAGGTGTTGAATATCCTCACAATACGGACTTCCAGTCCATGAAAACGGTGGTAAGCCATGGTGATTGCCTCCATAAACCGTTTCGCCTCGTCGTATACCCCTCTCGGACCGATTGGATTGACATTTCCCCAATACTCTTCTTTCTGGGGGTGAATCAATGGATCTCCATAAACCTCTGATGTAGAGGCAATTAAAATTCTCGCACCCTTTGATTTAGCGAGGCCCAACAAATGATGGGTCCCTAAAGAGCCAACTTTAAGCGTCTGGATTGGCATCTTAAGGTAGTCAATTGGACTGGCTGGGGAGGCGAAGTGAAGGATATATGCCAATTCGCCCGGGATGTGGACATATTTGGTAATATCATGATGGTAAAATTCGAATCGCTTCTCCGGAAAGAGGTGCTCAATGTTTGACATAGACCCTGTCAAGAGGTTGTCCATACCTATGACATGAAAGCCTTCTTTCAAAAAACGGTCACAAAGGTGCGACCCGATGAATCCGGCCGCGCCGGTGATTAATACCCTTTTCAATACCTTTAGTAGCGATTTTAAGGTTTATGAGAGTTGCAAAGATACTAGAAATAAGGTTTTGGGGCTGGGTTACCCTGTTCCTGTTACTATTCAGGAGCATCGATGGGGAAAGTCAGGAGGTCAATTCAATGCGGTTTCTCGAATTCAGATATGGGTTTCATACCCCTTCCGGTGATATGAAAGACCGTTTTGGAGCAAATAATGATTTTGGCATCTCCTTTGAAAATGTGGGTATAAAGAGTAAAATTTTGTTTGGCTTCGAAGGCATTTTTATGTTTGGGAATGCCGTCAAAGAAGATGTCGTAGCTTCTCTGCGCGCATATGATGGTAGTATCATCGGGATAGATGGAAGAGCCGGAGATGTCAATCTCAAGGAAAGGGGCTTCTATGTTGGTCTTAATGCAGGGAAAATCTTCAGCACTTCAGAACACAAAAACAAACTGACCGGTATCAGGGCCCAGATCGGGGGTGGTTTATTGCAACATAAGATCAGGGTCCAGGACAATGTAGGAAGCATTGTGGCCCTGGAGAAAAAATACCTTAAGGGGTATGACAGACTTTCCAATGGGCCGGCAATTCACGTTGGGCTGGGCTATCAGTATCAGAGCCCGACCAATAACTTTCATTTTCACATCATGGGTGACCTCTATGGGGCCAGCACGCAATCGAGAAGAGATATTGATTTCCTGACCGGTGAATATCTCGGGAAGAAACGCACAGATATTTTTACAGGCCTTAGTATAGCGTACATAGTTACCATCAGCAGAGTCTACAAATCAGAATATATCTACTATTAGCAGACATGATCTGGATCCTCTATTTTCTAATCATGTACCTCATGGTGGCCGGTATTCACATTTCCACATTATGGAATGATAAATCAAAACTGTGGATTAAGGGACGTAAGGGATGGAAGGAAAAACTGGAATTATTTCCGCCAAAGGTTTCGAGTCGTATTTGGTTTCATGTCTCGAGCCTTGGTGAATTTGAACAGGCCCGACCTGTTATAGAACGGCTTAAAGAAGTAAAGCCGGATTGTGAAATCATCCTAACTTTCTATTCACCGAGCGGCTTTCTGCTGCGATCGGATTATGCACTGGCGTCGGTGATGTACTTACCATCTGACCTTCCAGGCAATGCAAAAAAATGGGTGGACACTATCGACCCGGATGTTGCCATTTTTGTAAAATATGATTTATGGCCCGGTTATCTGAATGTCCTTAAGCAAAAAAAAGTACCAACATTTCTTATCTCAGCGCATTGGATTCCTGGCGAATTATTTAGTTCATGGTCCCTTCCTCCAACCCGAAACCTTTTAAAAAATTTTAAGGAAATATTTCTTCAGGAAAAGCAACACATTCCTTATTTCAAGACAAAAGGCTTTATGAATGTTAGCGTCGCTGGTGATACCCGGATTGATCGCAGCCTCGAATTACCCTTAGAAGTGGAGCACCGGATTCCGGCTATAGTATTAGATGGATCTTTTGACCTGGTTGCAGGTAGTACCTGGGAACCAGACGAAAAAATCATAAGCCTGGTCATTCAACAAATGAATCTAAGCGCAATCATTGCCCCCCATGATGTTTCAGCATCTAATATTGAACGTGTATTGAGATCACTTCCTTCCGGGGCAAAAAAACTTTCTGAACTGAAATCCGGTGATCCATTACCATCATGGATACTCATAGACAGCATTGGAATATTATCGGTCCTCTATTCGCTTGGTAAAATTGCTTATATCGGAGGAGGCTTCGGATCTGGAATTCATAATATTCTTGAACCTATGGCACATCAGAAACCGATACTATTTGGTCACAAATTCAAAAAATTTCCAGAGGCAGTCGCAATGGTTGATCAAGAGGCAGCCTGGTCAGTATCCAATGCTGCAGATCTTCATGAAAAGATTACTTTCCTTTTGACGGCCGGCAATGCTGAAAAGGCTGGCAAAATAGCCTTCCAGTACCTGCTGAACCGTGCAGGTGCTTCGACAATCGTCACCAATTCCATTCTGGAATCAATACCTTACAGCGGCAAATCATGATATCGAAGAAAGAATTAAACCTGGTCCGTGAGAAATCGAAAGGGATAAAAGCATTGGTGATAGGCGATGCAATGCTGGATCGGTATATTTTTGGGATTGTTGAGCGCATCAGCCCTGAAGCTCCTGTACCCATCCTTTCTCATCAACATACTGAAGTTAAAGCCGGGGGAGCCGCAAATGTCGCCCTCAATCTTGCTGCTTGGGGCTGTCAAACGACGTTAATTGGGTTGACTGGAATTGATTCAAGTGCTGATCTTCTTACTGACCTTCTGGAAAAACAACACATTCAGCACCATCTCTTTCGAAGCAAGCAGAGGCCAACAACAGTTAAAACGAGAGTTGTAGCATCTTCACACCATCTGTTGCGCATCGACGAAGAATCCACAGAATACCTTGCCGGAGAGGAAGAGCAGCGAGCTATTGACCATATAATCAACTATATATCAAGTGAAAAACCAAACCTGATCATCCTGGAAGATTACAACAAAGGATTTATGACTGAAAAAATCATCACCGCTATTATAGGGATCGGAAAGCAACAAGGTGTCTTTATAGCAGTGGATCCGAAAGAGAAGAATTTCTTCCACTACAAAGGAGTTGACTTATTTAAACCAAATCTAAGGGAGGCAGGGCAAGCTGCCCTTAAAAATATTGAGGTTGAAGATTTAAGTGAATTGTGCGCAAAATGGCGAAACAGCATGAATATCAACACAATAGCTATTACGTTAGGTGCCCATGGTATGTATCTCCAAAATGAGAACGCCGAAAAGCATATCTTGCAGGAAAGGTCTATTGATGTGGTGGATGTTTGTGGGGCCGGTGATGCAGTCATTTGCTCATTAGCAATTGGGATGATTTGTGGCCTGGATCTTCAATCGATTGGTTCATTGGGTAATCTTACAGGAGCTTATGTTTGTTCACATTCAGGGGTGGTGACAGTAAATGTTGAGGAGATAAATCAATGGATTTAGACATAATTGTCTACAGGATTACATAAATACATTCCTTTAGCATGTAAATGTCAATTTTTTATATTTTTACCCTCAGTTCCCCCTCTATGGATATTACGATTTCAACAATCACTCAATTAGACTAAAAAGCTATTTATTAAAACTAAATTCTGAAAATGATGAAAGTAACTTTACGAATTTCAAGTCTTTTCTTCGGGCTTGTTTTATGGAGTGCAACCGCATGGGCGCAGCCAGCTAATGACCATTGTGATGGAGCCATCGAGCTTCAGGTATATGGTTCTGAAGCCGAAGCCGTTCTTGTTTCCGGTGACACAAGAAATACTACAGATGGACTGGCAGATAATGTCCCAGTTTGTTCAGCTAACTTTTTCCGTGATGATGTATGGTATAAGGTGACTTTTCCTGCTGGTCAGGTAAATGACGTCTATGCCTTCAAAGTCTACTTTGGTGACGAGGCCACAGATATAACTGCGGTTGGAATGGCCGTATACAATTCTTGTGCTGCAGATGCATCAAATACAGCCATCTATTGCGAAAATCAACCACTTGATAATCAGGGCGCTCTTTGTCATCCCGCTGTTAACCAAACCTTTTATATACGCGTGTGGTCTGCAGCCGGTGATGCTGCTAACTGGCAAACTGGCCAGGGAACATTCCGTATTGCCGTATTTCCTAAAACGTATATTAGTGAAAATACAAGCACCGTATTGTGGGGAAATCAATCAGGTCAGGGAGATTTCAATGGAGGATTAAATGGTTGGACTACTGAAGGTATTTCATGCAATGGTGCGCCTTCTGAAAATGCCCAATGGACATATTCACTTTCCGGGTTCCCATTCTACTATTTCGGTGGTGACTTAGGCACGTTAGATGTCATTAATTCAATCAATTCCCGTACAGCCTGTGATGGTTCTATGATTTTTGACTCTGGCTTATTGAATTTCGGTCCAAATGGTAACGACGGTGTTTGCCCATGGATGGAACATGAAGGTGCACTGATCTCACCTGTCATAGACTTGAGTGAATTTAACACCAATGGTGTATCCGTTCTTTTCAATCAGGACATGCAACGTTTCACCGGAGGCCGCCATTTTGTCGACTACTCAATTGATGGTGGTCTGACCTGGATAGAAATTGAAATTAATGCTGATAAAACAGCACTCACCACCGGATCAACTGATCCAAACGATGGGTATTATAACGAAGAATTTCGTGTTCGTCTTCCAGGTGCTCAAAATGTATCAGATCTCCGGATTCGTTTCCGCTTCAAGGGTGGTGCATATTGGTGGGTCATAGATGATGTTCGCATTATCGAAACAGAATGTAACAATACCCGCATCAGCTCACAATGGCACTCTGGTAGTCCATGGGCTATCGTTCCTGCAGATCAGGTATACCCTTTCCCTGTAATTGCTGATGTTGAAAATATTGGCGCATGCCCACAAACAAATGTTGTGTTATCAGCTACAGTTACCTCAACGGGTGGTAACGTAATTTATAATGAAGAATTAGCATACGGTGATCTGGCTCCGGATTCATTGGATGAAAACAGATTATTCCCTGAGTTAGTTAATGTACCTGCTACTACTGCAAGTTATAATGGAGTACTTACACTTACGCAGGATAGCACTGACTTCCAAACATCTGACAACACCAAAACGTATTCATTTGCAGTAGGTGGCAGTCAGTTTGCACTTGAAAGTGGTGCTACGCAGGCGATTTCGCCTGCAGCTGGAAACTGGGAAGCCACCGCTCCTAAATCATGGGCTTACGGTAACTTCTTCTATCCTGTGACAGATGTTGTTGCAGATAGTATCCTATGGGGTATTAACAATCCGGTAGAAATGGCAGGCCAAATAGTCAACGTAACCTTATACCAATGGACAGATGCCAATAATGATGATCTGGCTAATTTCCAGGAGCGTAAATATGTTGGCTTCCTTGAGTACACTGTTACAGGCAATGAAGTTCCAGGTGAAACATTCACAGTAAAACTTGATAACCTTGAAAATGAAGGTGAACCAATTGTGTTGAAAGCTAACTTCGGTTACCTTGCTATGATCGAATATGCAGCACCCGATGCTGCCGCACCATCTCTTGAACTATTAGGTAGCGATGAGAGAGATTATAGACCACTGATTTTTGCTTTTGATTCAGTTTATACAGAAGGTCTCGTAGATCACAAGTTCTACTCCTCTATCCTGGCTATTCCTGCAGACGGTAACTTAAGTCAAGTTGATTATGGAGCTGATCGTTTTGGCCCAACTGATCTTGTACCGGTAGTTCGTATCGTGAAAACACTTTCTACCAGCACCAATCACGATCTTCCTGTTGACAATTCTGTTACAGCTTACCCTAATCCGGCAAGCAACCAGGTTCAGGTTAAACTTGAATTTGCAAAACCATACAATGATGTTAAACTCCGTCTTATTGACAACCTCGGACGCGTGGTTTATTACAAAGCTTTAGAGCAAACAATCACTCAGCATGTTGAATCTATCAACCTTCGCAGTGTTGCTCCTGGTAGCTACTTGCTACAGGTTGAAACACCTGATGGCCAACGTTCAATTCCAGTGGTTGTAACAAAATAATAAAAGCTATCAG
>JAGOIB010000001.1:32914-56068 GCA_017995875.1 Saprospiraceae bacterium | reverse complement strand
ATTTATCTAATACCTTTTAACCTTTCTATTGATGATCCGTTTCGAATCCTTATCCGCCCGCGAATGGCCTGATCCAAGTACTACCAGGCCTCATATACTTCCTATCTATGCGACCTCTTCCTATGACTTTGAAGATATAGAGCAGGGTATTCGGATTTTCGCCAATGAAGAGAAAGGACATACCTATGGTCGGTATGGAAACCCAACAGTGGAGGCTACTGCTTCGAAAATCGCCGCAATGGAAGTCTATGGAAGTGATATGAACGCTGTGGCTGTAATGACTAATTCAGGAATGGCAGCCGTTCATGTTCTGGCTGCAGGACTTGTAAAACAAGGAGACAAAATTCTTACACAACCAAATTTGTATGGAGGTACCACTGAACTCCTCACTAAAATAGTTTCCGGGTGGGGAGTAGAGATTGTGTATGCTAATCTGAGCGACCTTGAAGTGGTGAGCAGTATGCTGAAAAGTGATCCCTCGATCCGATTAGTCTATCTCGAGACGCCTGCCAATCCTACACTGGCATGCATTGATATCGAAGCCCTTACAAAGGTTGTTTCCGCCCACCGTCGATGGTCAGCGATCGATAACACATTTGCTACACCCTATCTGCAACAACCCTTATTGCTTGGTGTAGATTTCGTTATTCATTCCACTACAAAATTTATCAATGGGCATGGCAACAGTATTTCAGGTGTTGTCATAGGAAAAGATCCTGATTTGTTTCGCGACCGGATCTGGAATACCATGAAACTCACAGGTGCCAATTGCAGCCCTTTTGAAGCATGGTTGGTCTACCAGGGCATGAAGACACTGCCATTACGCATGGATAGACATTGTTCCAATGCCATGTTGGTAGCGAAAACATTATCTAATCATCCAAACGTCATCCGCGTAAATTATCCCGGTCTTGAATCTCATCCGGATCACACTGTTGCTAAAAAACAAATGCGCGCATACGGAGGTATGATGAGCTTTGAACTCGAGGGCGGGATTGATATGTCGTTACGAGCAATGAATAAATTACAATTCTGCTCTCTTGCGCCTACACTCGGAGATGTGGATACATTGATACTTCACCCTGCCTCATCTTCACACCTGAAAGTTGATCCTGAAACCAGAAAGAAGGCGGGAATTTCGGATGGCCTTATCAGAATATCGGTAGGTATTGAAGATCCGCAGGACATACTGGATGATCTGTTGCAAGCCATAGCGTGAGAACGTAAGAAAGTAAGAACGTAAGAGCGTGAGAACGTGAGAACGTGAGAACGTGAGAGGTGTGTGAGTGGGTTTGAGTGTGACCAGATATCTATTATAGATGACTGCCTACTGAATACTGCTGACTGCCTACTGCCTACTGTTTACCGATCTCAATGATCGCCAGATCCCTGACTTTTCCACTATCAATCACGAATCGAACCATCGTACGGACTTTTTGAAACCCTTCCTTACCTGCAGCTCCCGGATTAATATGTAGCAAGCTTAATTGCTTATCATAAATGACTTTCAGAATATGAGAGTGGCCACACACAAAGATGTCAGGCTGCTCATCCATTAATACTTTTTTCACCCTTGCTGTATAATGTCCGGGATAGCCCCCTATGTGTGTCATCAATACTTTCATCCCATTCGACGTCCAGATCAGATCTTCCGGTATATCAATGCGTATGTCATGTCCGTCAATATTGCCATAAACCAATTTCAGCGGCTTGTTTAATTTTCGAAATTGATCTACCAATTTTAAAGAACCGATATCTCCTGCATGCCATATTTCATCGCAGTCTTCCAATACCGGTAGAAGCGATGGATCAAGAAAACCATGTGTATCTGACAACAATCCAATTTTAATCATTGGCCCGGAATATCGATGCATATTTTCCCAAACTGATCACCATTTGCAATAACAGCCAGTGCTTCATTAGCCTGGTCTAAAGAAAAAGTATGGCTTACGATGGGCTTAATCTGATGTTTATTAACAAATTCAAGCATGTCGCTGAAATCTTCAGGAGAACCCATAGTGGAACCTAGTATATCTATTTGCTTCCAAAAAATTCGTTGAGGGCTGAGATCTTCTATCTTGCCTCTTGTTCCACCATAAACTACAATTCTGCCCCTGGGATTCATCATTTGCATGATTTTTGAAAAATCTGACCCTCCTGCCCCATCGATGACAAGATCAAACCTTCCTTTTGCTTTTTCTGCAAGTTCCGCATCCCAGGTATGCCTGGAATAATTGACTCCACCAGACGCGCCATTACTTACTGCCATGTCAATTTTATGGTCTGAAGATGAAGTGACCCAAACATCCATCCCAAGGGCTATTCCAAACAACATGGCCATTGAAGCGACGCCACCTCCAATGCCTGTAACCAGCATCCTTTCGGCGGTTTTTGCTCTCCCTCGTGTCATCATTGCCCTGTACGCAGTGACACCACATAATGGCAAAGCTGCTGCCTCCTCCCAGGATAAATGAGCAGGTTTATCATGCAAATTGATTTCAGGCACTTTTACTATATGCGCCAATGTGCCAAAATCAGGCATTCCCAGGATTCTGAAATCAGGAGAGAAATGATCAGGATCACTACCCCAGTCCAATCCAGGATTGATGATAACTTCACGACCATCAACAAATCCGGCACCATCGCTTCCCAATACCAATGGAAAAACGATTCCGGGATATTTGCCTTTAGTAATCCAATAGTCCCTCTTATTGAGCGAAGCCATACGTAACTTCACAAAAACCTCTCCCTCGGCAGGCAAGGATGGCTTTATGTCTGCCATCTCCAATGGGCGATCAAAGCCCCACAAAATCATTGAACTCATAGTTTGGAAATTATCATATTTGATCGGAATGCAACGAATATAAAGATATCGGTATCTGCAAATAGATAGGTCAACCATTGGCTCTTTTGATTAAATTTGTCATTCAATAAAAAAACCCGTATGACTAAACTTTTCCTCTCCACTCTCCTGATGCTGAATGTATTACTTCCGGGACTTAAAGCCCAGGATTGCGAGATCACGGAGGTCAGCGCAGTAGCTCTTCCTTGTGAAGGAAACTATTTTAATGTATCCGTCAACCTTTCTGTGACTAATCCAACAAGTCCCGGCTTTACACTTGCAGGAAATGGCGTTATTTACGGCACGTATCTGTATTCAGATTTACCTGTTACCGTTGGACCTTTTTTAGGCGATAATGAATCCAGCTATGAATTTATTGCCTGGGATGTAGAAAATGCAGCTTGTCAGCAATTCGTGTCTATCCCTGCGGCCAATTGCGGTCCCATCTGTTCCATCAGCAATTTTGTTCTCACCTTTTTAGGTTGTCAGGGCAATCAATCAGCTCTTGTCACATTTGATTTTGATGTTCAAAATCCAACAGGCCTGACGTTCGATTTGTATGATTGGAATGGAGAATTAATAGACACATGGTTATATCAAGAAGAAGCCATCACCATTCCTTACATGGTAGTAAATGGTGCGGCGCCCATGGTCCTGACCGTATGTGATCATGTCAATGATGGATGTTGTGAAACATTTGTTTTGGATGCTATTGATTGTAATCCTAACAATTGTGAAATTTTCAATGTATCGGCTGAGCCTGAATGCACCGGCAATAACTTTGTCGTACACCTTAATTTCGGATATGACAATCCACCATCTGATAGCTTCAATGTAGTTGGTAATAATCTGACGTATGGAACATTTGGTTATAATGAACTTCCTATTACTTTAGGACCGCTTAATGGCGCTTCCAATATCACCTGGGAATTTATCGTCAGTGATAGTGAATCCGGTTCATGCTCCGACACAACAACACTCGGTGTATACAACTGTCCTCCACCCTGCAATTTTAATGCATTAAATGCCACCGCAACGCTTTGCAATGGCAATGATGCATATTCACTTCTGCTAAATGCGGATATAGAAGGTGCTGGAGATAACGGCTTCGCTGTATTTTCTGAATCCGCCTATTATGGAAGTTATTCCTATGCTGAGTTGCCTCTCACGATTCTTGCCTTTGAAGGATCAGGAGATTTTATAGATGTAATTTCTGTATGTGATAACGAAAACCTCGGTTGCTGTGCAACTGTTCCTTTTGAAGCACTGCTATGTGCAGGTTGTTTAATCTACAATCTTACAGCTACTCCCTTGCCTTGTAATGCCCAGGATGAAATAATGGTTGAAATAAACTTTAACCATCAGAATGTGTCCACCGAAGGATTCGAAATAACCGGAAATGGTGATAATTATGGCTCTTTCGCCTATGAAGATTTACCTGTTCAGATTGGACCCTTTGCCGGTGATGGCTCACAGTTTTTTGAATTTGTCGTTACAGACCTTGTGAACCAATTGTGTTTTGAAGCCGTAGAACTCGGTTTTATTAATTGCGGGCAGATTTGTGAATTATCCAACCTTACCGTCGTACCAGGTGATTGCAGTGGCAACAATACCTATACTGCTACAATTGATTTCGATAATCAGGGAACTACTGGTGTCGGTTTCGATTTGTTTATTAACGGTGAATTATTTGACAACTATAGCTACAATGATCTGCCATTGACTATTGCGGAATTCCCTTCCAGCGGTACTGGAATTGATATAGTTACAGTCTGCGAAAACGACAACTCCGCATGCTGCGCTACACTTGCATTTGCCGCTCCGGACTGTGCATGTCACGTGTTTGATGCCAGTGTTACAAACCTTGGCTGTTCAAGTGACACCACGTTTGATATTTCCCTTGAATTCTTTTATGAAAACCTTCCCGGAAATTCTGTTGATGTATTCCTGGATGGTGTCTTTATCGGTTTCTACAATATTGCGGATATTCCATTGACCATAACTTTACCTGAAGGTACCGGAACAGCTGTGCTCGGTGTGTGTGCAAATGATCTTAATAATTGCTGCGATGAAGTAGTGATTGAATTGATCAATTGTGAAACACCTCAATGCTTTATCTATGACTTGATTGCCGAAACAGGCGATTGCAATTCTGATTCAACGTTTGCACTCGATGTTGTTTTCAATCATGACAATTTACCATCAGATTCCGTAAATATCTGGGGCAATAATGTCTATATCGGAAAATTTCTTGTACAACCTACTTTTATTCATATTGAACATTTCCCTGTTTTGGACAGCGCAACGACTACACTTACCGTTTGTGCTGTTGGCGCAGATGATTGTTGTGACACCTACACTTTCGAAACCCCTGATTGTTCCTTTTTCGGCCAATGCCACATTTGGGACCTGATTGCGGTACCGGGAGATTGTAATTCAGATTCAACATATGTCCTGAACCTTGAATTTAACAGTCAAAATTTAGACGTTGACTCCGTCATCATTACAGGGAATGGCAATTATATAGGCCAATACCAAGTCACTCCTAACAATATTGTGATAGCACAATTCCCGGATTATGGTACTGATGTAACAGTGCTGACTGTCTGTGCAGTGGGACAACCTGATTGCTGTGATACCTACACTTTTGATACACAGGATTGTTCTTTATTTGGTCAATGCAATATTTGGGATCTTGTGGCCGAAACAGGTGATTGCACTTCAGACTCCACCTATGTGTTGCACATCAATTTCAATAGTCAAAATCTTTCTGTTGATTCTGTTGTGGTTACAGGTAATGGCAACTATGTCGGCCAATATCCTGTCACAGCTGAGAATATTACAATCCAGCATTTTCCTCTTTACGAAACGGATACTACAGTCATCACAGTCTGCGCAGTCGGTGACAATGACTGTTGCGATGCATTTGAATACGTAACGCCAAATTGCGACAATGGTGGCCCATGTCATATCTATGACCTTGTTGCTACCATTGGTGATTGTCAGACGGATTCGACCTTCGCTCTTTTTATTCAGTATGTAGCAGACAATCTGCCTTCGGATTCCGTGACCGTTAATGCCAACGATCAGCTGGTAGGAACCTTTGTCAATAACCAGGCTGGATTCTGGATCGATAACTTTCCTGTAATAGATGCTAACCATACAGTCGTATCGGTTTGTGCAACCGGGGCAAGTGATTGCTGTGATTTCTATGAATTTGAAACACCTAACTGTGACGGCGGAGGAACATGCCAGCTGTTTGACCTGGTAGCCGATCCTGGGAATTGTAATGGCGATTCAACCTATACGCTGTTTATTAATTATTCCACGCTCAACCTACAATCAGATTCTATCGTGGTGAGTACCCCTGAAGGATACTCAGCACATTTCGCACACAATCCTGACGGGTTCACTATTGCCAATTTCCCTGCTTACAATACAAGCCATACCACCATCACGGTATGTGCATTGGGAAGTGGAGAATGCTGTGATAGCTTTACGTTTGAAACACTGGATTGTGGACAAGAATTCGTTTGTGAAATTTATGGGCTCTTTGCAGAAACCGGACAATGCACTTCTGATTCAACTTATGTATTAGACCTTGTATTCGATACCTACAGCACTCCTTCAGACTCAGTATTGATCTATGCTAATGATTCGCTCGTTGGGCAATATGAAAACAACCCTGATTTTATTCATATTGAGAATTTCCCACATTTTCCAGGCGAACAAACAACAGTCACTGTTTGCGCAGCCGGTGCTCCGGATTGCTGTGCCAGTTTCACATTTGAAACACCATTCTGCACGGATCAATGTGTGATCTATAATATCGAAGTAAATACATTCGAGTGTAACTCCGACACTACCTTCCCGGCCATACTGCATTTTGAATATCAGAATATAGCTACCGGAGGATTTGATGTCTATGCCGGTGATACGTATTTGGGATTTTTCACCTTTGAACAAGTCCCTATTGAAATTGCGCACTTTCCTGCAAATGAAACAGGTCAGTATATTGTAACCATTTGCGAAAGCGACAATACAGAATGTTGCACAGCACAGGAATTTGCAGGTCCTGCATGCGGCACAGGCGGTTGTGAAATAGCAAATCTTACCTACACGCTAACGGAATGTGATTCAGCTGGCAATTTCTTTTTTATACTTGATTTTGATTTCCAAAATACCGGAAATGAAGGCTTCCATGTTCAGGGCAATGGTAATAATTACGGCAACTTCAGTTATGACAATGTTCCAGTGCAGATAGGCCCATTTCCTTCTGATGATACCGAATATGAATTTGTTGTAATAGATAATGGCCATCCTGATTGTTCTGCTTCGATTGTACCTGGCAATGTGAATTGCACAGTTGCTACTGAACCTGTAGATTATGACGCTTACTTCCAGGTGTTTAACAATGGAAGTATTCCGGGGATCTATGCTAAGAAAAATATCACGTTGTCCCTCTATAATTCAAATGGCAAAATGGTATTCAATCAAATTTCATTATCTGCAGAGGATAGATTTGAACTAAGCAAACAAGCAGCGGGTTTATATATCGGCACGATTTCGTTTGGTGATTATATCTGGCCGGTGAAACTGGTTAAATCAGGATATTAATTCCAAAAAGTAAATTCATAAAAGAGGGGCAAACTGAATGACAGTCTGCCCCTCTTTTATTTGATTAGATTCCTCAATTCAACCATGTACTTTAAAAAGGTTTTCAGAGCGGGATATTTCCATGCTTTCTGGCAGGTCCTGCTTTCTTCTTATTGGCTAATACAGCGAAAGCTGATATCAGTTTTCGCCTTGAATCTTCAGGCAGGATGACTTCGTCTATAAATCCACGTTCTGCAGCCTTATAAGGATTGGCAAACAATTCAGCATACTCTTTTTCCTTTTCCATCAGGGTAGCATGTGGATCTGAAGAACCTTGAATTTCTTTTTTAAAGATTATTTCTGAGGCACCCTTTGCTCCCATAACTGCAATCTCCGCAGTGGGCCAGGCAAAGTTCAAATCAGCTCCGATATGCTTTGAATTCATCACATCATAAGCGCCTCCATAAGCTTTCCTGGTAATCAAGGTAATCCTTGGCACTGTAGCTTCACTAAATGCATAAAGCAATTTAGCCCCATGCTGAATAATTCCATTCCATTCCTGGTCGGTCCCGGGTAAAAATCCCGGTACATCGACTAATACTAAAATGGGGATATTGAAGCAATCGCAAGACCTGACGAATCTTGCAGCCTTTCGTGACGCATCTGTATCAAGCACCCCGGCAAGATGCCACGGTTGATTAGCTACAACACCAATACTTCTACCTCCCATCCTTGCAAATCCTACAATGATATTCTGTGCAAAATATTCATGTATTTCCATGAAAGAGTCATCATCCACCAACTGGTGAATCACATCCTTCATCTGGTACGGGGTCGCGGCACTTTCAGGCATGATCCGTGCCAGGTCAGGTCTCAGTTCATCCTGCAGCTGAAAATCCAGATCGGCTGACCTGATGCCATTATGCTGAGGTAAATAACTCAATAACCTGCGTATCTGCCGGATACAATCCACATCATTGGCTGCCGTCAGATGTGTAACGCCTGATTTGGTAGCATGTGTCATTGCTCCACCTAACTCCTCACTGGTGACTTCTTCATTGGTTACAGTTTTCACCACGTTTGGGCCCGTAACAAACATATAGGAACTTCCTTCGACCATGATGGTGAAATCTGTCATAGCGGGACTGTAAACAGCACCACCTGCGCATGGCCCCATTATGGCGCTTATCTGAGGTATGACACCCGATGCCCTGACATTGCGGTAGAATATGTCAGCGTACCCTCCAAGCGATCTCACCCCTTCCTGTATCCTGGCTCCACCGCTATCATTTAGACCTATTACAGGAACACCATTCTCCATGGCCAGATCCATGACCTTACATATCTTTTCAGCGTGTGTCTCTGAAAGTGCTCCACCAAAAACCGTAAAATCCTGTGCATAGGCATAAACCAGACGGCCTTCGATCGTACCATAACCAGTGACTACTCCATCTCCGTAAAACACCTGCTGATCCATTCCAAAATCTGTAGTACGATGCACAACCAGCAGTCCGATTTCCTGGAAACTGTTCTCATCAAATAAAAGCAGAATACGCTCCCTTGCGGTTAGTTTTCCTTTTGAATGTTGCTGATCGATGCGGTCCTGGCCACCTCCCAGGTAAGCTTGTTCCTGCCTTCGGATTAATTCGTTGATTTTTTTATTCATTCTGTTGGTAACTTAGCCCCCAAATTAAATAATATACCTGCAAGATTATGAATAGTATTCCATCCACACTCCCTTTGTCCAGACTTGTACTAGAGATGCAGGAATCTGCTACCCTCAAAATGGCTAAAATGGCCCGCGAACTCAAGGCACAGGGGAAAGATATCATTGATCTCAGTCTTGGCGAACCGGATTTCGATACCCCGGTTCATATAAAGGAAGCTGCAAAAAAGGCATTGGATGATGGATATACGAAATATACGCCTGTCAATGGATTGCTTGAATTAAGACAAGCAATTGTAAAGAAGTTTGACAGGGACCACAACCTTCAGTACACGGTAAATCAGATTGTGGTTTCGAACGGGGCTAAACAAAGCGTTTTCAACCTTTGCATGGCATTGCTGGATCCGGGTGATGAAGTCATCCTGCCTGCACCATATTGGGTTTCGTATTTCGAAATCGTTAAAATGGCTGGTGGCGTACCTGTCATAGCTCAATCTACCATCGAGGAGGATTTTAAATGTGATCCAGGATATATCGAATCACTCATAACGGATCGCACTAAATTTATCATGTATTCCTCACCTTGCAATCCCAGTGGATCTGTCCTCTCCTATGATGAGCTTAAAGCGTTAGCATCCATGCTTCAGGCGCATGAACATGTCATGGTCGTTTCGGATGAAATCTATGAGCATATCAATTTCACCAATCAGCACCACACGATTGCTTCCATGGAAGGTATGAAGGACAGGACAGTGATCATAAATGGCATGGCCAAAGGTTATGCTATGACCGGATGGCGTCTTGGTTATATTGCAGGACCTGATTGGATTGCAGATGCCTGTACAAAAATCCAGGGGCAGGTAACTAGCGGAGCAACCTCCTTTGGCCAGAAAGCAGCGGCTGTAGCATTAGAATCTGATCACACCCCAACACATGAAATGGCAAAAGCCTTTCATTCACGCAGGGATCTGATCATTTCTTTACTTGAACAAATTCCACTTCTTATGGTCAACCGGCCTCAAGGTGCATTTTATATTTTCCCTGATGTATCCGCTTATTTTGGTAAAACTTCAGCTAATGGATATCTGGTAAAGGATGCTGATGACATGAGCCTCTATCTTTTGGCCGAAGCACAAGTAAGTTCTGTCTCAGGTGTTGCTTTCGGAAATGATAAATGCATCCGATTATCCTATGCTACTTCTGATGCAAAATTAAAAGATGCGGCTCAAAGAATTGGAATTGCGCTTTCTTCTTTAAAATAAGTTAGCGTACAAGCTTATAATCCTGCTCGATGTATTGCAGGATCCTGACCCTTCTGTTTTCATAATACAATGGCACTTTCATTTCTGCCTTGTCAGTCACAGCATCACTTTTATATACCGGTCGTATGTCAAAACCAGATGCAAGGCCATATTGCGTTGGATCCATCTCACCGATTAATCCATCCTGGCCACCAGCGGACAATCTATCTGCCAACCACATCATCAAATCATACCCCAGAAAGGCATTTAAATCCGGTACAGAATGAAATCGCCTAAGAAAATTGGCGCGGAAGGTTGCATAATCCTGAGAGGCAACATCAATAAAAGAAGAAATGCTCAGGTGAAGAGAAAGGCTTTCCATATAGTTTGCATTGAGATTGGAGTAGCCAACCCATTGTGGCAGACCAAATACAATAGCTTCTCTGGTGTCCTTATCAGCATGCAGCTTCCGCATAAATGAATTTACAAAGGACTCATCTGTTTTGGCATAATATGGCAAAATGAAAATGGTGCCCCTGGTATCATCCAGATATTTGTGAAGGTCCGTCTTTTCAAGATCAGGAGATTTATCAGAAATGATGAGTTCTTCCACCTTCACTTCAGGAAAGGAAGTGAAAAGTTTGATGCGGTTAGTTTCCGTAGCGTTATCCCTGCCAACCACAAAAACTTTCTTTCCTGCCATCTCATCCTGAATATACTCCATGATAGCCTGGGCATGCGTACTCAGGGATGGATACAACTGTATAAAGAAAGGGTTTTCTGTTTCAATAGTATACGAAGGCAGCCAGGGTGAAACAACCATTACTTCATTTTGAAGACCAAACGATGCTACTACTTCGAGTTCTTTTTTCTCATATGGTCCTACTACTACATCAGCCTTTTTCAGCTCTGGATTCTCTATGATTTTATCTATGGTAGTGGTTCCAGCTGTTGCATCATAACTATGAACTTTAACCGCTATTCCAGCGGAGTCAATCCATTGCTTGGCTAACGTTACACCAGCATAATATTGTATAAACCTATTCAGTTTAGGATCCAGCTGATCACCGAATATTTCAGCATTGACAGCATTGAACGGCATGAGGAAAGCGACTTCGTAAGCCGTCTTTTTTATTGGCTTGTCCTTGATGATAACATTTTCAGTTACGATCGGAGGTGTAGGATCCTTTGTCCATTGGATCGTGTCCACTTTCACAGCATCTCTCGGAACAAGGATCTCTGTGTCTGATTTTGGATCATACACTTTGATCTTCTCTTCTTCAGGAAGTGTCTCCTTGGGAGGTGTTGTGGTAGCGTGACGAGGAGCCGCACAAGAGATAATAAAACACGACCAAATGCAAGCAAAAACTATCCTACTCCCATTCAATCGTAGCCGGCGGCTTAGTACTGATATCATAGACGACCCTGTTGATGCCTTTTACTTTATTGATAATCTCACTGGATATTTCTGCCAAGATCTCATGAGGTATTTTACTCCATTCAGCCGTCATGCCATCTACGGAATTAACTGCCCTCAAGGCAATGACATTTTCATAACTCCGCTCATCTCCCATTACACCAACGGTCAAAACAGGAAGGAGTATTGCTCCGGACTGCCAGATTTTATCATACCATCCATGCTTTCTAAGTATTTCGGTATAAATAGCATCAGCTTCCTGCAGCGTAGTCACTTTTTCAGGAGTAATGTCACTGATAATGCGGATAGCAAGCCCGGGTCCGGGGAAAGGATGCCTGCCAAGAATCGCATTAGGAATGTCTAGCGCATCACCCACTTTTCGAACTTCATCCTTGAACAACATCCGGAGTGGTTCTACAATCTTGAGTTTTAAATGTTCGGGTAATCCACCAACATTATGATGAGACTTGATGGTATCTGATGGCCCATGAACAGAAATAGATTCAATCACATCGGGATAGATCGTGCCCTGGCCTAACCATTTAACACCCGGGTAAGCATTGGCTTCTTCTTCGAAAACTTCAATAAATAACCTGCCAATAGTCTTTCTTTTTTGTTCCGGATCGGTCTGTCCCTTCAGTGCTGTATAAAACTTTTGTTTTGCATCTATTCCATGAACTTTCAGGCCCATCTCTGCATACTTATCGAGAACTTGCTGGAATTCATTCTTGCGCAACAACCCATTGTCAACAAAAAAACAATGCAGTTTATCACCGATAGCTTTGTGGATGAGGATGGCGCCAACAGTACTATCCACACCACCGGATAATGCCATCAACACTTCTTCTCCATTCGTCTGGCTCTTGAGTTGCTGAATGGTCTCTTCAATAAACAATTCAGGCGTCCATCGCTCTTTAAGACCTGCTATCGTTCTGAGGAAGTTGGATAATAATAGCAGACCATCCAGAGAATGCGTTACCTCAGGATGATATTGGACACAACATGCCATCTTATCGTAGTGACCCGGCTTGCTTGCAAAAGCAGCAACCGGAATACTATCTGTTTCAGCAAGGAGTTCATAACCATCAGGCAATTCCATAATGGAGTCACCGTGGGACATCCAGACCTGGGAACCTTGTGGGATGCCAGAGAAGAAAGGGTGTTCAGGCCTGAGAATATTCAGGCGGGCCTTTCCATATTCCCTTTTATCTGAACGTGCTACAGTACCACCAAAAGCATCTGCAATATATTGTGCGCCATAACAAATAGCGAGGACAGGTACTTTACCCATCCACGGTTTCAAATCAGGGCGCAAAGCATTGGCATCTTTTACTGAAAAGGGGCTTCCGGATAATATCAGTGCTTTAACATCAGAAGGAATCTCTGCAGGCAGTGCATGATAGGGAATAATCTCGCTATAGATTTCCAACTCACGGACGCGTCGGGCAATCAATTGGGTATACTGAGCGCCGAAATCGAGGATAAGTACTTTTTCCTTCATCAGGATAATGCTATAATTATAAATCGTCTACGTATCATGATGCAGTAATAATGGCATCATCAGATCATGTATTATTCCTCTAAAAGACCTCTACCCTCTTTCTTGATTTTTCCCTCCTCCAGTAGCGTTTTCATGAGTTTGTCAAGTATGCCATTGACAAAATCCTTGCTCTTCGGTGTGCTGTATTCCTTGGAGATATCTACATACTCATCCAGGGTTACTTTTGTTGGGATGGTTGGGAAATGGAGAAACTCCACCAATGCCATCTTGATGATGATGACATCCAGTACAGCAAGCCGTTCCATGTCCCAATTTTTAAGAGTAGGCTCAATTAACTTTTCCAATTCCGGGGCTTCCTCCATCGTAACAGCAATCAACCTTCGGCCAAATTCAATAACCGTATCGTCGTCAGGGAGATATTCTTCAAAGAAGTGTTCATTCGCCTCTGGAAGCTGTTTGATTATCTTTTTAAAGGCACCAATGACGAGGGACTTATCTTCCTGCCAGAAAGGATATTGATCATCCACGATTTCTTCATAGATTTCATTTTTGCGAAGGTCCCTGTAAATATCAAGAAGATACTCTCTATGACCGGCGATATCAATTTCTGAGAAGACAAACTTTTTGTATTCCGGCGTTTTTGAAAACGTGTTATACATCTTCATAAGCAGTTCCTGATCAAGGCGGGAACTGAAAAACCGCTTGTCAAAATAGGATCTGAGGGCCTTGTTTTGGGCAAGGCTCTGCATCAATTCATTTTCATAGAGTTTGGCATTCCAGATAGGGTCATCGGGACCTGGTCTCAATTTAGCATGACGGGCATCACGATCCGCAACCGCCTGGTGGGCGATTTCCATCATCAGATACAAATTGAACATGAGGCTTTCAAAGGCGAGATCGACAGCTTTGTCATACCGCTTTAATAATTCAGGATGACTTACGCCGGCATCACGATCCAGGGAATACAGCAATTGCATCACTTTAACTCTTATACTTCTCCTGCTTACCATATTGGATTTGCCTCAGATTAATTCAACGAACATTCGGGCAAAAATAAAACATATTTGATCTTACCCAACAAGAACGAATGTTATTTTTTTTAAATGTGAAATGCCAGTTCAGTCCGGGCTACCGGAATTAGTTTAAAGGTACGCTTTTCGGGAGTTGTCGTATATGCCACATATTCATCACTTTGCCTGCCTTGATATGCACTACACCCGGATTTGACCGTATAATGGTCTTCAGGAGTATATCATCCGCTTCATACCAATCATATTTACCACCGCTAGCCTGCTTGAAGGATGCAAGTTTTTCTTCGCCTGCACCTCCTGCTATCGCATAGACCTTACCACCCTGCTTCATCACATCTTCCATCAAAACATTGACTTTTTGTGTATAATCATTCACATAATCCTGATCCCAGAGATATACTTCCTTTGTCTCTTTCCTGGTGCCAATGTTGCCTATACTTCGGACTATCTGGAAACTATCCTTATTGATGGCTACGGTATCCATGACCCAGGCCGTATCTGCCACCATCACTTCTTCATTCCTGGTTTCACCTTTAAGTTTATACGCCACAATCATAAAAACATTACCGGTATCCGTGAGAATATCTTCAGCTACATCAAATCCATCAATGCTCATGACGGAGAACTCACTTACTTTAGTGGATGGGATGGCAGGCTTGGTTTTAATCTGCTCTACCACGGTCCATTCCTCCTTGGGGTATTGGGCCAGTGATTTCATATAGACATCATGTGTCAGTACGACAACTTCCCCGCTTTTCTTATTCTGAAGTTTCCAGCCTGTTATTTTAACAGACGAAGCAGCTTCCTCTTCCATAGTCTTTTTCTGATACAGATCTGTGCCCACCTTGAAAGGCCTGAAATCGATCACGGGTAATCCCCAATAAAAATTATTGAGACAGAATATCACCAATAAAATGGTGACAACACTTACCAGTATATTCCTTGCTTTTACACTGAAAAGTTGGTGCATGTCTTTGTGACGAAAGACAAAATAAAAAGCAGGAACCAGCAGAACAAGATCTTTAAAAAATGAAATCTTCGGGACCAGTTTTATAAAATCACCAAAACAACCGCAATCTGTTACCCGCATATTCGTTTCGGTATACGCTCCCCATGCCGAAAAATCAAAAAAGTTTGCACTGGTTGGAACGTAGCCAGTCAGGAACGTAAATCCAGTCAATACCGTAAAGAAGAGTACCAGCAAGAGAAAAGCCCAGCTGGTGAGTTTGCTTTTGTGCCCAAGTATCAACATCACCCCAAGGACGATTTCGAATACAATCATGACGACCGAGAATATCAGGGAAATACTACTCAGGAATGGAAACAAAGGAGCCAGAAACTTTGCGGACGTATCCGCAAACGTATATTCAAACTCTGTAAAATATTGCTCCATCTTGAAAGCCGTACCCATCGGGTCAATAGCCTTAACTAAACCGGAAATAATAAATAAGACCCCTGTGAAATTCTGGAGGAACGTCATCAACCAGTTTTTATGTCCTTTTTTCATGAGGCCAATGATGCCGGTAAGAACCGCTGCAATGATTGCGATGTAAAGAATTAGGGTCTGGAGTGTCATAAAGTAGATTGTTCTTCTAAACGGATTAAAGCAAAAACACAATAATTGATAATATCCATATAATTGGCGTCGACACCCTCGGAGGCAAGAAGAAGGCCCCGGTTGTCTTCAATTTGTTTGATACGCAACAATTTCATCAGGATCAAGTCAGTATAACTGCTGATACGCATTTCGCGCCAGATTTCACCATAATCATGATTTTTGTCCTGGAACAATTGCCTTGTCTGCTCCACAAACCTATCATACAATGGTCCTAACTCTGTCACAGGTATATCCTGTCTGTCATCTCCAGCAAGGGAATGCTGGATCAGGGCCATCAGGCAATAATTGATGATCCCCACATACTCATCGTCGACCCCATCACTTACTTTACTTGTACCTTGCTCTTCAATAGTACGGATGCGTGATGCTTTGATGTAGATCTGATCGGTGAGGGAGGTTAGCCGGAGCACCCTCCAGGCAGACCCATAATCCTTGTTTTTCCGCAGGAACAGTTCTTTGCACCTGGCAATAACTAAATCGTACTGGTTAAGGCTTTGTTGCACTAAGTATATTATTCGTTTAGAGCATTTGCTATCCAGTGGCTGAACCTGACCAAGCAACAGTAGCAAATGTGGTACAAAGATCATCAAAAAATTAATTTTGACCTGTTAACAATAGCTAAAACAACCTCTCCATGACCTTTGTATGGTGTTTGCTGGTTACAATCTGCATCGGTATATGCTTCAAATTGTTTGGTCGCTGGAAGGTCAACACCTTTAACGCCATTGTGATTAACTACACTGTTTGCCTTCTCCTCGGTTCTTTTCTTGATCCGGAGGGAAATTTCCCATTTTCCCCACAAATCATCCAAACACCATGGTTTAAATATGATTTACTACTTGGTATCCTCTTTATTTCCGGGTTCAATCTGACTGCTATAGCCATTCAAAAAGCTGGTATCACCCTAACCACGATGATGCAGCGAATGTCACTGATTACCACCGTTTCCTTTACAGTCCTGGTCTTTCACGAACGATTTGGATGGCCTGCATTTTGTGGACTATTGCTGGCGCTAATGGCCATTGTAGCGATCAATCAAAATGGGACATCCATTTCTTTTCAGAAACCGGGCAAAAACATAGCTTTACTTTTCTTCGTATTACTCCTATCATCTGCCATAGAGATTATTTTGTTTTATGTTGAAAAATCCGGACTCGTTGGCGATCAGCAAATGACTTTCACGACACATGGTTTTGGATGTGCTGCTGTCATAGGCTGGTTAATCACTGGATGGCATTGGATCAATAGAACAAACAGCATTTCCCGGAAAGATATCTATGCCGGAATCATGCTTGGTATACCAAATTATTTCTCCATTTACCTGATGCTGGTGATGCTCAACCAGGGGTGGAAAGGAAGCATCATGTACCCGATGCTCAATGTGTCAGTACTGTTACTGTCAACAATTATTGCAGTAATCGCATTCCGTGAAAAACTCAATCGCCTCAACTGGATTGGGATTGGCCTGGCTACGTTGTCGATCCTGACTATTGCTTATGCTCAGAACAAAGACACTTGGAAGATCAATTTCTGACCCTATCCTCACCATCGGAAGGATACTACATGGAAAGAGGCAGCAAATTCCTTGCTTACGCCTATCCTGTAGAGACAGAAGATGATGTTCAACATTTCCTGCAATCGGTTAAAAAAGAACATCCAAAGGCAAGGCACTACTGTACTGCATTCCGCTTGTTTCCTGATGGATCATTAGAACGATCAAATGATGACGGAGAACCTTCAGGCTCCGCAGGACGACCCATTCTCGGGCAACTGATAAAAAACAAGCTTACAAATGTGTGTGTTGTCGTAGTCAGATATTTTGGTGGAACTAAACTTGGAATTCCGGGCCTCATAGAAGCCTATAAAACGAGTACAGCTAATGCTATAAATACCGCCATAATTGTTGAAAGAAATGTGCTGACTAAGGTCTTGATCACACTATCCTATGAATCTTTTCCTTCATTTCTAAATTACTTTAAGCAGCATGATATTCCTGTTATTGAGGAATCATATGGTGATCGTGCTTCTTTCATTATTTGCCTTCCTAAGTCGACCGCGAAACAAAATCTTATTGAAATATTGCACCAACTCAGTCAAATGGATTTCGAAGACCTTGAGCACTACATGTCATATCTTGGAATAGAAGTTGAAGTATTGAAGGAAGATATTATTATCTGAAACGATTTTAGCAATTTACACCTTCGTATGAGGCTTATTGGACTTACAGGCGGAATTGGCTCAGGTAAATCAACCGTGGCAGGATTGTTTCGGACGCTTGGCATACCGGTATATGAATCCGATATCCGGGCCAAATATCTGATGCACCATGACAATGAGGTTAAAGAACAAATAATACGCTTATTCGGCAATGAAGCATATACGTATGATCAGGAATTGAACCGGTCCTGGGTCGCTTCCAGGGTCTTTACCGATCCATCAATGCTAAAACAACTGAATGCCATCGTTCATCCGGCTGTTTTTGAAGATCTCAAGATCTGGTCATCAGAGGAGCCCCAGCAGGCCGCACCCTATTTACTACAGGAAAGTGCAATACTATTTGAAGAAAACCTCATTTCAAGATTACAGGCAGTCATCCTGGTGGTCGCCTCTGAAGACACGAGAATCAAACGTGTTATGAAACGAGATGACCTAGCCGAGGAGCAAATCAGGGACAGAATGAAATTCCAGTGGCCGGATGAAAAGAAAATTCCACTTTCAGACTTTATAATCTATAATGACAGTGAACGATCATTGATAGCACAAGTGATGGATATTGACCAGATGATCAAGAACATGCGTCCCACGGCCTGAAGGCCCTGGCAATTCAATATGATCCCACTATCATTTATTCCGCGGCTTGAAAGCTGTGGCAATTCAAAACTTTCTAACAGACCATCTTTTCCACGGCTTGAAAGCCGTGGAAATTCAATATGATTCCACAATCATTTATTCCATGACTTGAAAGCCGTGGCAATTCAAAATTTTCTACAGAGAAAATGTCTTCAAAGCCCTAGAGGTCCTGGTAATTCAACAAGCTTTGTTTTTTGAACATCCTGGTGGAGAGCATTTATCTTAGATATTTTTCACTCTTCACTTTTCACTTTTCACTCTTCACTCTTCACTTTTCACTTTTCACTATGCCCTATGCTTCCAATAGCCTCTTCGATAATATCGCAGCATTCGTGAAGCTGATCTTCCGTGATGACCAAAGGGGGTGCAAAGCGAATAATATTGCCATGGGTTGGTTTTGCCAATAGACCTTTAGACGCCATTGCCACACAAATATCCCAGGCAAGATGGCCATCTTCGTCATCATCTACGACAATTGCATTCAACAGGCCCTTTCCGCGTACCAGTAATACAATTGGATTAGTATCAACCAGCCTTTGCATCCTTTCCCGGAATATCATACCAAGCGCTAATGCCCTGGCGTCCAGCCTTTCATCCTTAATGACCTCAAGTGCTGTCATAGCAACCGCACAGGCCAAAGGATTTCCTCCAAATGTAGATCCATGTTCACCAGGCTTGATACACAGCATGATTTCATTGTTAGCTAAAACCGCTGAGACCGGTAACACACCGCCAGATAAAGCCTTGCCAAGGATGAGAATATCGGGCTTGACTTCCGGCTTATTTTCACAAAAACCTTTGCACATACAGTTTCCACAAGTGGCCAGGAGTTTGCCTGTCCTGGCTATACCAGTCTGGACTTCATCTACTATAAACAAGACATTCTTCTCACGACATTTCGCCTGAACGAATGGAAGGTAATCTGCATCAGGAACCACAACGCCTGCCTCTCCCTGAATAGGCTCTAACAATACTCCTGCAACATTTGGATCTTGCAGAGCATCTTCGATGGCAGCTTTGTCATTGTACGGCACGAGAATATACCCCGGCATGTATGGCCCAAACCCACCTGTACTACTTGGATCTGTTGAAGCAGAAATAACTCCGAGCGTACGGCCATGGAAATTACCGGATACAAACACAATCTTCGCCATTTGATCTGTTAGTCCTTTTCTTTCATAGGCCCATTTCCGGCATAGTTTGATGGCTGTTTCTACTGCTTCAACACCTGAATTAGCAACCAGGACTTTGTCATAACCAAAATATTCGGTGATGTACTTTTCAAAAGGGCCAAGTTTGTCATTGTAAAAAGCACGGGAGGTAAGTGTCAACTGGCTTGCCTGGTCTATTAAAGCCTGTATTATCCTGGGATGACAATGGCCCTGATTGACAGCACTGTATGCAGACAGAAAATCATAGTATCGCTTGCCCTCTACATCCCACAAGAATACTCCCTCACCCTTCGTTAGGACTACCGGAAGAGGATGGTAATTATGGGCCCCATACTTATCCTCTAAATCTATAAATAACCTGGATTGATTGAGCGTGTCGGTAGTCATCAACATTGCATTTTTGGATTTCAAAAATACCAACTTTTCAGGCATAATTCAACATCGAAATATTGCCGGACGCTAACGTGTCAAAATGGCAGATAAACCTTATCTTTGCCACCCCTTATTGATTATGAACCAAGTCACTGACACTTTTAAGACCATTGATGAATCCCGGCAGGGTGAGGCATTTTATTTTGCTGATAATGAGGATATTAATGGCCTTAATGTAAAGCGTTTCTACATAGAAAGTTATGGCTGTCAAATGAATTTCAGTGACAGTGAGATTGTGGCATCGATCCTGACTGACTTTCAGTACAGCCCGACGAGGGACATTGAAAGCGCCAATCTCATCCTGCTCAATACCTGTTCGATACGTGAAAAGGCTGAGGAAACTATCAGGAAGAGGCTTCGAACCATTGACAAAATCAAGAAGAACAGACCGGGTACGATGGTTGGCATCCTGGGCTGTATGGCGGAGCGCTTGAAACAAAGTCTCCTGGAAGAAGAAAAGCTGGTTGATATTGTCGTAGGACCTGATGCATACAGGGATCTTCCACGCCTCCTAAGCCAGGCTGAAGACGGGGATAAAGGAATCAATGTCCTGCTATCCAGAGAAGAAACCTATGCCGATATTAGCCCGATTCGCCTCGAGAGCAATGGGATCACTGCATTCATCTCCATCATGCGGGGATGCGACAACATGTGTTCATTTTGTGTAGTGCCGTTTACACGAGGCCGCGAGCGCTCCAGAGACCCTTTCACTATTATCTCTGAAGCCACCCACCTTTTTGAAAAAGGATTTAGGGAAGTAACCTTATTGGGCCAAAATGTGGATTCGTACAAATGGCAACATCCGGAAACACACGAAACATATTCTTTTGCAAGATTGCTTGAAAGCGTTGCACAAATACACCCTGATCTTCGTATTCGATTCAGTACATCCCATCCGAAAGACATTACTGACGAAGTATTGTATACGATCGCACGTCATGAGAACATTTGCAATTACATCCATTTGCCTGTTCAGTCCGGGAGCTCACGGGTCTTATCCCTCATGAACAGAACGTATGACAGGGAATGGTATGTCAACAGGATAGAAGCTATACGGCAGATCATACCTGATTGTGCCGTGTCATCAGATATCATTGCCGGATTCTGCACAGAGACCGATGAAGATCATAGGGAAACCCTTTCCATGATGGCCTATGCAGATTACAGCATGAGTTACATGTTCATGTATTCAGAAAGGCCCGGAACATTGGCCGCGAGAAAATACAAAGATGATATTCCCGATGACGTGAAAAAATCACGACTGGCCGAAATCGTTAAGCTCCAACGAGAAATTTCGGATGTTCATAACGCACGTGATGTCGGCAAGACCTATAAAGTACTGATTGAAGGGGATTCCAGAAAGTCCGAAGATGAATTCAAAGGAAGGAATTCACAAAATAAAATGATTGTCTTTCCAAAAACGCACGATTGCAAACCAGGTGACTACGTTCATGTTTATGTTGAGTCATCCAACAGCGCCACATTGAAAGGGCGCATTGTTTTAAATGAAGAAGTGAATGTCGGCTAACTCCGCGGCAACCATAAAACAACGATTCGGGCTTGTCGGAAGATCAGACATCTTTGACAGGGCATTGAATACAGCTATTCGCGTTGCTGCGACAGACCTCACCGTCCTGATCACAGGTGAAAGTGGTGTAGGTAAAGAAGTATTCAGCCAAATTATTCACGCACTCAGCGCACGCAAGCACAATAAGTTTATAGCTGTCAACTGCGGAGCTATACCGCAAGGCACTATTAATTCAGAACTCTTTGGCCACGAGAAGGGATCCTTTACAGGCGCTACGGCTGATCGTAAAGGATATTTTGAATCAGTAGATGGCGGCACCATCTTTCTGGATGAGATCGGTGAAATGCCGCTGGACACACAATCGTATTTACTCCGCGTATTAGAATCCGGTGAATTTATCAGAGTAGGATCTTCTCAATCACAATCCACCGATGTACGCGTCATTGCCGCGAGTAATGTTGACTTGCCAGGCTTGATACGTCAGGGAAAATTCCGTGAGGATCTTTACTATAGACTTAATACTGTCCCTATTCATATACCGAGCCTTAAGGAAAGACCTGAAGATATTCCCATTCTGATCCGTCGCTTTGCAGTTGATTTTGCTGAAACCTATCATACAGAAGCGATACGGCTGGAGGAACAGGCCAAAAATATCCTGATGAAATATCCCTGGCCGGGAAATATCAGGGAATTGAAAAACCTGATTGAACAGCTCAGTGTATTGTCAGAAGATAAATTGGTTGACGCCACTACCCTTCTGCAGATAGCTCCACACCTGACTAAAACAAATCTTCCGGCTTTATCAAAAGGGTCGGATGGATTGCAGGAAAGAGAGATACTTTATAAACTCCTTTTTGACATGAAAGGAGATCTGCATGATTTGAAACAACTGGTGTTTGAATTAATACGGGGCAATAACCTACGTGTTCCTGAAACCATAAGTTTCAGGACATTTAAAGGATCTGAAACGGATACTGTTTTCACTGCTCCGGAGCCATGGAGTACGACTTCAATTCCTGAAATAATCCCCGGAACAGGCCTGCAAGACAGGAATCCAATCATCCTGGATGATAAGAAATTCGATAAATCCGAACTCATCGACGAGAGCCTAGCCCTGGAAGATATGGAGAAGGATATGATTAAAAAATCATTGAAGCGACACGGCGGCCGGAGGAAAGAAGCTGCATTGGAACTTGGTATTTCAGAGAGGACGTTGTACAGAAAGATTAAGCAGTACGATATTTGAAAGCTAAAGAGGCT
>JAGOIB010000001.1:0-32814 GCA_017995875.1 Saprospiraceae bacterium | reverse complement strand
ATATGATTAAAAAATCATTGAAGCGACACGGCGGCCGGAGGAAAGAAGCTGCATTGGAACTTGGTATTTCAGAGAGGACGTTGTACAGAAAGATTAAGCAGTACGATATTTGAAAGCTAAAGAGGCTGAAGAAGCTTAAGAGGAGAAAGAGGCTTAAGAGGCGAAAGGCGAAGGCGAAGGAAATGGCTAAACACAAGTCCCCTTCAGGGGATTTAGGGGCGAAAGGCTGAGGCGAAGGAAATGGCTAAATAAAAGTCCCCTTCAGGGGATTTAGGGGCTAAATGGGCGAAAGGCGAAGGAACAAGAATGATTGATTAATACATAGGAATGCAAAAAAGAAAAGGTATAAATAGTTTACTCTGGTTAGTGGTAATCATTCCATGGATAACGAGTTGTTATTCTCTTAAAGGATATAGTATCGCCACTGATGTAGAGACCTTCTATGTAGATAATTTTAAGTCTACAGCGCTCAATGCACCTGCTACAATTAATCAGACCTTTGGAGAGGCCCTGAAGGATAAAATTTCAAGAGAATCGAGATTGAAATACACAGATCTTGAGCCTCATCTCGAATTTGGTGGTACAGTTCAAAGTTTTGTAGTGACTTCCGTCGCGCCTCAACCTGGCGAAACAACATCCTTCAACCGACTCACCATTTATGTGTCCGTTGAATACACTAATCACCTGGACTCAAAGGATCAATGGACAAAGACTTTTTCTCATTTTGCAGACTTCCCATCTGACCAAAACCTGCTTCCGGTCCAGGATGACCTTATAGACATTATCTTCAAGCAGATCCTGGAGGATATCTTTAACCAGGCATTCAACAATTGGTAGCCAGGCAACATGGAAAATAAAGTTCCCGATCATATACCCCCCAAACCAGGCATTGCAGAAGCGATCCATCCTGAGATTGGTAATGGTGTAAGCTGGGAAACAGACCTTCATCAATATTTATTGAGAAGCCCTGATCCAACCAAAAGTCTGGAAAATTTGTTGGCGGACGCTGAAACTAAAACGAATATTCCTCAAATTGAGGATCAACCGGAAACAATATTGATCGATTCAGCAAACGATTCGTCAGAAATTATTACCTCTGGAAAATTGACTGTGGTTTCTGAAGAAATTGAACCGGTGACTGATGATTCCTTTTTCCAGGAAGAAAATTTCGTTTCCCTTACTCCTAAAAAGGAGAAGATAAAACGTGATCCAAAGAAAAAGAGCAAAAATCAGGATACCGATCCACCATTAGGAGAAGAATCGCCTGACCAGAATGAAGCAGGAGATAATCAACCAAAGACTCCTAAAGCCGGGAAGTTGGTCCGCAAGGCTGCTAAAACTGTAAGAAAACAAGAAGAAGATGAGCAGAAGGCCATCAAGCAGGATTTAACTTTAACTGAATCAACACTTTCGCCTTATACTCAATGGCTTAAGGGGCTTCGCGGATCAGACTATGTGCATCCATATGATGATGATTTTGCATTTACCCAGGTTACCGGACCTGCCAAAGAAGGCATCTCAGAAACCTTCGCCGAACTGTTGGCCTCCCAGGGGTATAAGGATCAGGCGGTGGAAATGTATATGAAGCTTATGGAAAAATATCCGGAAAAAAGTGGTTTCTTTGCAGCCAAAATAGAGGCTTTACAATAATCATATCGTTTTGTCATGCTTAAGTTAATTACTATTCTCATTGCGTTGATCTGCATCTTGTTGATGGCTGTTATCCTTATCCAGAACCCTAAAGGTGGTGGTGTTGACAGCACTTTCGGAGGTCAGAGCGCTAACCAGATGTTTGGCGCCGCTAAATCAGTTGATTTCATTGAGAAACTGACGTGGGGTCTTGCTGCAGCTATGTTTGGCTTATGCATTCTTGCTAGTTTCTTTGTCAAATAGGGTCAATCCTTTCTTCATTCGGGTCTTTTTATTGGTATCAAAACATCCTGGCAACCACTCTGCCATAGGGTGCTTTTATAGCCATTATGTCAGTAGAATCCAGCTTGAATTCGAGCTTTTCCTGACCATTATTGATGAAATTCAATCCAGACTGAAATTATGTCATGAAAAGTCCTTCTGGCACATCTTATGATAATGGTGGCTTGAAATTCAGTCCTAACTTATATACTCAACAATAAAATCATCAAAATCTATGAAACTTAAACCTATCAATGACCGGATCGTGATCAAACCCGCTCCTGCAGAAGAAAAGACCAAAGGAGGGATCATCATACCTGATACGGCCAAAGAGAAACCACAACGCGGAGAAGTCGTCGCTGTAGGACCCGGCAAAGAAGACATCAAGATGACCGTAAAAGTTGGCGATGTCGTACTGTATGGAAAATATTCCGGCCAGGAATTAACCTATGAAGGGGTCGATTACCTGATCATGCGTGAAGATGACGTTTTGGTCATTATCAATGCTTAATCATCCAATTTTAATCATCAACATTAACTAAGATAAATCGTAATAAAAATGGCTAAAGAAATTAGCTTTAATTCAGAAGCAAGAGAAAAACTCAAAGCCGGTGTTGACGCTTTGTGCAATGCTGTAAAAGTTACATTGGGCCCAAAGGGTCGCAATGTCATCCTTCAGAAAAGTTTCGGAGCTCCAACTATTACTAAAGATGGAGTCACCGTTGCAAAGGATATTGAACTGGAAGATCCGGTTCAAAACATGGGTGCACAATTAGTAAAAGAAGTTGCTTCCAAAACTGCTGATATCGCAGGTGATGGAACCACTACAGCTACGGTCCTTGCGCAAGCCATGGTCAATGCAGGTTTCAAGAATGTGGTGGCAGGTGCTAATCCTATGGATTTGAAACGCGGTATCGACAAAGCCACGAAAGTAATCATCGATGATCTCAAAAGCCAATCTGAAGTAATCGGTGATGATTATGAGAAAATCAAACAGGTTGGTTCTATTTCAGCGAACAATGATGAAGAAATAGGTACACTGATAGCCGATGCTATGAAGCGTGTTTCCAAAGATGGTGTTATCACTGTTGAAGAATCAAAAGGAACAGATACCTATGTGGATGAAGTGAAGGGAATGCAGTTTGACAGAGGGTACCTCTCTCCATACTTCGTGACCAATACGGAAAATATGACAACGGAGTATGAAGAAGCATTGATCCTGATCCACGACAAGAAAATCTCTAACATGCAGGAGATCGTTCCTGTATTGGAAAAAGTGATTTCTGCCGGTCGCCCCCTTCTGATCATCTCTGAAGATATTGAAAGCCAGGCACTGGGTGTTTTAGTTGTAAACCGCCTTCGTGCTCAATTGAAAATCGTTGCTGTTAAGGCTCCTGGATTTGGAGATCGTCGTAAGGCTATGCTCGAAGACATCGCTATCCTGACCGGTGGTACTGTCATCAGCGAAGAGAAAGGCTACAAACTGGAAAATGTAGAGCTCGAACACCTTGGACGTGCTGAGAAAATCACTGTAGACAAAGACAACACAACTATAGTCAACGGTCGTGGTACACAGGATATGATTACATCCAGGATCAACCAGATCAAATCTCAAATAGAGACGACAACATCAGATTATGACAAGGAGAAGTTACAAGAGCGCCTTGCTAAATTGGCGGGTGGTGTAGCAGTGTTGTATGTTGGTGCAGCGACAGAAGTAGAAATGAAGGAGAAGAAAGCACGTGTGGATGATGCTTTGAGTGCAACCCGTGCGGCTGTAGAAGAAGGAATTGTAACTGGTGGTGGTGTTGCATTAGTCAATGCTATCAAATCCATTGAGAAACTGAAAGGTGCAAATGATGATGAGACTATCGGTATTCAGATCGTCAAGAAAGCATTAGAGGCTCCTCTTCGCACCATTGCAGAAAATGCAGGCGTTGAAGGTTCTGTTGTACTTCAGGAAGTCCTGAAGAGCAAAGGAGCCCTCGGTTACAATGCACGCACAGACAAATATGAAGACCTGAAAAAAGCTGGTGTAATCGATCCTACGAAAGTTACCCGTATCGCACTTGAAAACGCAGCTTCTATCGCAGCAATGATTCTCACGACAGAGTGTGTGATCAATGATAAGAAAGAAGAGAATGCCGGAGGCGGTGGTGGTCATATGCACGGCGGTGGCGGTGGAATGGGTGGAATGATGTAGTTCCACTGATTATAATGATTACGTTGATGAAGCTGATTAATAATCGCCGATCATAGAGATTATTCTCATTGATTCAAAATATAGTCGCGTTAAACAGATAATAAAAAATCCCGCCTCCTTCAATGGATGGCGGGATTTTTTTATGTTGGGATAAAAAAAGAGGGACGCAAAAATTTGCGCCCCTTCATTTTTCGATATGTTCAATTATCTTATAGTAAATCTATGCCGTCACAGCAACTTCCTTGACAGGTACTGTCCATCCTCTTTTATCTGCAATGGTACCAAAACGCATACCATTGATTTCATCTCTGATCGCCGTAGATACCTGCCAGGTATTGCTTGGGAGCGTGATGGTGACATCATTGTATTTGATCTCTTCGACATTGGCTACCAATGCAGCTGTCCCCGTTCCAAATACCTCAACTAAATCACCTGCCTGATACCTGGTCAAAATTTCATCAATGGAAAGTTCGCGTTCATTGACAACATGACCATCTCCTCGTAAGATTTCAAGAGCAGAAGCCCTGGTGATACCTTTCAGGATAGTGCCTGATGTATCCGGTGTGACGATTTCATTTTTAAATACAAAGAAAATGTTCATTGTGCCCACTTCCTGAACGAATTTGTGATGGATGGCATCTAACCACAAAATCTGGTCGTATCCCTTCTCTCTGGCCAGTTTTGAAGGATATAAGGCAGCAGCGTAGTTACCGGCTGTTTTGGCCTCTCCTACTCCACCTTGTGCCGCACGGATATAATGATGCTCTACCAGTAACTTGATTGGCTTAGGATAATACGGGCCAACCGGCAGGCAAATGATAATCATCTTATATGTATCTGAAGCTTTTACCCCTACCATTTCATCAGTGGCAAACATCAAAGGACGGATATATAAGGCACTTCCTTCAATCTTAGGTATCCATTCCTGCTCAAGGCCGACAATCGCGTGGATAGCTTCTACAAACATCTCTTCCGGCATTTCAGGCATACACATTCGCTTGGCAGAAGCATTCATTCGTTTTGCATGAAGTTCAGGGCGAAACAACAGCGGTGTGCCATCCTTAGATCTTGAAGCTTTCATTCCTTCAAAAATGGACTGTCCATAATGTAAGGCCATGTTCATTGGATGAATACTCATCTTCTCTACTGGAGAAATACGTGGATTGACCCACTGTTTGCCATCAAAATCGATTTCAAACATGTGGTCGGTAATAATCTTACCAAAAGGGAGATTATGAAAGTCTACTTTTGATACTCTGGATTCACTGGTGAGATGAATGGAAAGATCTTTCATTAGCTTAGATTTGTCACAAAAGTAAATAATTTCATTTTGATCTCATAGTCAGCTTGTTATATATTTTAAAAGCATTCTTTAATTTTACCTTTCGTCAATTATTTGTAACAAAATTTGGTATATGCTCCCTTTCACCACGTATAGCATTCCTGAATCCGCAAAAAACGGTATTCAAGAAAATGAAAAATGGCTGTGCATGCTCATTGATCAGCCACTTGCAGACTCCGACAAGGAACTTCTCCACAAGATTTCATCTGCTCTTAAAGCGGACTTCAACTCAGATGTTTTATGTGTTCACTATGATGCTTCCGATCATACTTCTTTACCCGACATAAATCTTTCAGGCCTGAAACTCATCATCAGTTTTGGTGTTTCACCCTCTTCGGCAGGCATTTGGATTGATCTTCCCTCCCCTGGTATGCGTTTCCTTGAATCATGCGTATTTATCCGTACAGTGACATTAAAGATGCTTTCAGGAAGTGCTCCGGCAAAAAAAGATTTATGGAGTGCCATGCAGGAATACACCGCCTCCTTAAAACATGGATAAAAAAAAGACCCTTCTTTTCGCAAGCGGTAATACCCATAAAGTTGAAGAAGTCCGTCAACTGTTGCCCGCACCATACCAATTATTGGGATTAAACGATATTCAATGGACATCTGATATTCCTGAACCATTTGACACCTTTGAAGACAATGCTAAAGCAAAAGTTTCTCTGATCTTCAATCATTCCGGCTATCCTTGTTTTGCAGATGATAGTGGTTTGGAAGTTGATGCATTAAATGGTAGGCCTGGTGTGTATTCTGCGAGATATGCCGGAGAACAAAGAAACAGTAACGACAATATAGCGAAGGTCTTAGCAGAATTGGAATCTGAAACGTTGAGATCTGCAAGGTTTACAGCTGTCATCGCTTATCAACTCAACGCAGATGAAGTTTACCTTTTCAAAGGCCAGGTTGATGGTTCGATAGCGTATTATCCATCAGGAAATGGCGGATTTGGATATGATCCTGTATTTATTCCCGCCGGTTTTGACAGGACATTTGGGGAATTGTCCTCTTCTGTAAAAAATGCAATCAGTCACCGGGCCATGGCCATGCGAAAATTCCTGGAGTTTCTGAACAGAGCGTAAGAACGTAAGAACGTGAGAGCGTAAGAACGTGAGAACGTGAGTCTCCTTCGTACTTTGAATGGAATTTCATTTCCATTCAAAGGCTTCGGTGACCGAAGGAGGTGTGGGGGTTGTGTGAGGGTTACGAGAAAAACCTAGCTATTGTTGAGCGAAGTCGAAACAATCAATCTTCATGCACTATTGAAAAATCTACCGGTCGTTGAGCGGAGCCGAAACGACAATTCATGATTTGCGATTTTACCACAAGATTGACGACTCACAATTCACAACTCACAACTCACTAATTGCTGATAGCTAATTGCTAAAACAATACATCAACGATCACTGCAGACCCAAACAGAATGCTGGCGATCCCATTGGTTTCGAAAAAGGCCTGGTTAATTTTTGCGAGATCATACAATTTTACCAATCGATGTTGCCATATCAGTAAGCAAATAAATCCGACTGCACCAAGGATATGAAGTATGCCTAGAGAAGGAAATCGTTGGCTTTGGTACCATGTGATATACAGGAGAAATATGGTGCAAACAAAGTGTAAGCCTATGGCTATTTGCTTTGCCTTTTCTTTACCAAATCTTCCCGGTACTGAATGCAATCCATGCTGCTTGTCAAAATCCTCATCCTGCAAGGCATAGAGGATATCAAAACCACTAACCCACAGCATGACCATGATTCCATACAAAATAGGCAGGCGTTCGAATTGACCGGTAACAGCAATATAGGCGCCAACCGGAGCAAGGCCCAATCCAAGTCCAAGCACGAAATGGCATAGCCACGTAAATCGCTTTGTATAGCTATATCCAAGCACTACGAGAAGGGCAATCGGAGAAAGGTAAAAACATAAAGGGTTGATCCAATATGTAGTAAACATGAATAAAATAGCCATAAAGATGACTAATCTCAAGGCTGCGGAAGGTTTAATGACGCCGGAAGGAATCTCGCGGATTAACGTCCTGGTATTTTCAGCATCGATATGACGATCTGCATACCTGTTAAATGCCATGGCAGCACTTCTTGCAAATACCATACACAACAAGATCAGTAGAAACAAAAGCCAATTGATGGCGGACCCTTCCGTCTTGACGCCAAGGAAAAACGCCAGGAAGGCAAATGGCAGTGCAAAAATGGTATGAGCAAATTTAAGCAGGGAGAGATACGACCGCATAAGCAATAATAAAAATGCCTGTAAAGAAAATCATCTTTACAGGCATTTTATGCATGTGTAACGAAACGTTACAGATTAGTGTTTTGCAGGAGCTGGTGCAGTCTGGGCAGGAGCATTAGGATCTTTCTCAACATTTCCAGTGATATTGAGGAAAGACTGAGCAGGAACTGTATTAGCCGTTACTGTAACCCTCTTAGCTTGTTTGCCTGGTTTGCCCTTGCTGTCAAATTCAACATCGATCACACCTGATCCACCCGGAGGGATAGGCTCAGATGGCCATTTAGGAACTGTACAACCGCAGCTGCCTTTGGCTGTACTGATGATCAATGGCTCTTTACCCGTGTTTTTGAACTTGTAGGTGTGTTTTACTTTTTCGCCTTCTTTCACAGATCCGAAGTCAAAATCGGTTTGTTCAAAAACCATAGTTGTGGTTGGACCTGATGGCACTTGATTTTCTGCCGTCACAGCTGTTGGTTGCGCAGTTGGGTTGGCGGAAGTTGTTGGAGTAGACCCATCCGCAGGAGTAGCAGCAAGACTTTCTCTTGCTTTGGCACGTGCATCATCTGAATCACCCTGGCAAGCGATCATCGATAATGAGGCAACTATAACTAAAGCAGCAAATAGATTTTTGAGTAGATTCATTTCTTAGAATATTTTTAGGTTACTTAAATTCATCCGCAAAATTAATCCAAGTATATATATCTCAAAAGTTTGGATGTATGAATGGCTGTTAATAAGGTGTGAATCAAGCTATTCTGAAATTGATTGGCTTCCCTCGTTTTTGATTGAAGGATAGCTTTATATTTGCGCCCTGATTGGCATTTAAGGAGCCCGGAGAAAGCCAACGTAGTTCAAACTGACCTCCTTACCTAATAAGCCAAATGGTCCCGTAGTTCAATGGATAGAATAGAAGTTTCCTAAACTTTTGATGCAGGTTCGATTCCTGCCGGGGCTACTGAAGCAGAGAGCATAGGGCATAGAGATAAATGCTAACTTTTCACTCTTCATTTTTCACTTTTCACTCTTCATTTTTCACTTTCTTTTCGCCCCACCGGAAGGTATCAACATTGAATCCGGCAAGGTCCAATACCCGGTCGACTACAGTAAGGCAAACTTTTTCAATGGTGTCAGCACCATTGTAGAACGAAGGTATTGCAGGGCATATAATAGCCCCCGCCTCGGTCAATTTTCTCATATTGTCAATGTGAATAAGGTTAAGGGGTGTTTCGCGTGGCACCAGGATCAATTTTCGTCTTTCCTTGAGAATTACATCTGCTGCCCTTGTCATAAGGTCATCTGAAAGTCCGTGGGCTATTCTGGCTAGGGAACCCATAGAACAAGGACAAATGATCATCGTTCCGTACCTGGCTGAACCACTTGCAAAAGGGGCAGTAAAATCTGATGGATCGAAGACCCTGTGACCATAGCTCCGGATATCTTTATCCTTGATTTCCAGATTCCAATTGATTTCAGCATTACGACTCATAACAATATCTACCGTATCCCACTGATCCGTTAAGAGTGCTAAGCGATCGAGCAATAACCGGGCATAAATCGAACCACTTGAGCCCCCAAGTCCTACTATAAGTTTATGCATATCTTTGTCTACGTATCAACACACCTAATATAATGTCTTTACTGAAGTATTCTTTATCTACCCTCCTTTTAATGATTGCGTTCAGCGTGAGCAGTCAGGAAATAAAATGGATGACATGGGAAGCGGCTGCTGCAGCCAATGAGAAACAACCTAAAAAGATATTTGTTGATGTCTACACTGACTGGTGTGGATGGTGCAAAAAAATGGATGCCACCACCTTCAAAGATCCGGCCATTGTATCCCAGTTAAATGCCAGCTTTTATGCCGTTAAGCTCAATGCAGAGCAAAAGGAAAGTATCATGTGGAAAGGAGAAGAATTCAAATGGTATCCGGGTGGAAGAGATGGCGTCCATAAATTAGCGCACGACCTTGTAGATGGTAAATTATCCTACCCCACTTATGTCATCCTTGATTCCGAATTTGCCAGAATATTGATTTCTCCCGGTTACATGGAAGCTCCTGACCTGATCAAAGAGCTTAAATATGCTGCTGAGAATCATTACAAAACTACTTCCTGGGAGGTTTTTAAGGCTAAGTCCTAGTCTTCAGTTTGCAGTTTCGAGTTTCGAGTTTATCCCTTTTTACCTGGTTATTGGCCATTGGTTTTTGATTTATTGCTAGATCTATTTCCTGACATCCCTTCGTCATTCGTTATTCCTTGTTCGGTATTCCTTATTCAAAGCCTCCTTGCTCCCTGCCCTTTGCTCCTTGCTCCCTGCACCTTGCTCCTTACTCTATGCACTCTGCTCTTTGCTCTTTATATTTGCCCCTCTTTAAAATGGCTCCATAGCTCAACAGGATAGAGCAACGGTTTTCTAAACCGTAGGTTCCAGGTTCGAACCCTGGTGGAGTCACTTCTTCAGCGTCCAAAATCAAACCGGTGCCATTACCTTCCCTAGATCCTTCCGCTGTCAGGATTGACCCCACCTGGAGAGCGTATCTGATGGAAGAATTTTCCAAACCATATTTTGCTCAAATCAAACAATTCCTTACCCAGGAGAAAAGTAAAGGCAAAACCATATTTCCTCCCGGACCCGATATTTTCAATGCTTTTGAGAAAACACATTTTGACAAGGTTCGTGTAGTCATACTCGGACAAGACCCTTACCATGGCCCAGGCCAGGCCATGGGACTTTGTTTTTCTGTTCCTAAAAATGTAGCCGTTCCGGCTTCGCTTAAAAATATTTTCAAAGAAATCCATCGCGATGTCGGGCTTCCAATACCGGCTCATGGAGATTTGACGTCCTGGACATCGCAAGGTGTATTCCTGTTAAATGCTATTTTGACCGTCGAGAAAAACCAGGCTGGATCTCATAGTAAAATTGGATGGCAACTTTTTACGGATGCCGTGATTCAAAAGCTATCCGCACACAGGAAAGGCTTGATTTTTTTACTTTGGGGCAATTACGCAAGATCAAAGAAGTCATTGATTGACCTATCAAAGCATACTGTGCTTGAGGCAGCGCATCCATCCCCCCTGGCGAGAGATGCATTTAAAGGTTGTGGCCATTTTTCAAAAGTCAATTCGATTCTTGCTCAACAGGGCGAAAAGCCTATAAACTGGTCTCTTGATGAATAACACATTTTACAGACGGTTATTTGCCGTCACTTCCACACTAGGTGCTATCGGCGTAATGGTGGGTGCTTTTGGAGCTCATTTCCTTAAATCCAGGCTTTCGACCGGCGATCTTGACACTATCAAAACAGGAGTCTTGTACCTGTTTATTCACACCCTTGCCACGCTTTTTGTCATTTCTATATCTAAGCAGAGTCCTGATTCAGGATGGCTCAGAATCACCGGAATCACCTTTATTACAGGCATTGTGATGTTTTCTGGTTCTTTATTTGCTATTGGGACACAAAGTTTGACTGGGTTTCCTGCTTCAGCGATAGGGATTATTACCCCCATGGGAGGTCTTTGTTTCATTATAGGCTGGCTCTCTTTACTGCTGTTTAGTCTAAAACACTGATGGAGGGAAAAGGGATTTTTTTTATGGCTGGTGAATCAGATACAAAAAATCTCTATATTTCGGTGTCAATTCTAATCGATTCTATCTTCTAACAAAATACTAAAAAATCAAACTATGAAAAAGATTACATTACTTTTTTCCATGTTATTTGTGATGGCAGTTGCAAGTAATCTGAAAGCGCAGGATTATAACAGCGCTATCGGTTTACGTTTTGGCTATCCCCTTTCTATCTCTTATAAAACCTTCCTCAGTGAGTCAAATGCGCTTGAACTGTATGCAGGTTTTAGAGGCTATTCCGGTATCTATGGCTATTTTACTCTTGGCGGCTTATATGAAATCCACAATCCTATAAATGGTGTTGATGGTCTGAGTTGGTACTATGGAGGTGGCGCAAGTGTACAGTTTTTTACCTATGATGATACATACTGGGGCAATGTTGAAAACGACGGTTTTGGTGTAGGAATAAGCGGTGTTATCGGACTTGACTATAAATTTGCTGATGCACCTTTCAATTTGAGCCTTGATTTCGTGCCGACCCTCCGTATTGGAGGCTGGGATGATGGCTACTATTCATGGGGTGCCCTTTCAGCAAGATATGTGATAAAATAGGTAATACGCTTTCAACAAAATAGAAAAGGCTGCTCCCTTAAGGATGCAGCCTTTTTTTATACAGCTACCCTTCCTTCCGCCTTCGCCTCAGCCTTCGCCTTTTATTTTAAGTTTCTCTTAAAGTCCCTTAACTGATTCTTATGTAATGCTGTAATCGTCCCCGTCGTCATTCTGATAACTAAATCATTCAGCCATGACAACGAATCTTTCAACCAGAAATCTAAGTACCGCAGCCATTTTCTGTGCTGTGAGTTTCTATCAAACCTTAATGGCACAATCCAGTGTCAGTGTTTATGGATCCGCGGGCCCGACAAATGTTGAGGTTAATGGATTAGGCATACTTGATGCGATAGATCCTTACATCAAACCAATAACCCAATATACGGCCGGGATTCAGTATGAAAAATATTTTTCAAGAAACCTTGCGTTGGTGACTGGAGCCCAGTATAGTTCAAGAGGTTTTGGTGCCAGGGAACAATTCAATATACCTGTTTTTGGTTTGGATCTGCCGGTTGGCGCAAGCCTTGAAACACGCCTTCAGTATATCGAAGTCCCTTTGATGTTGAAATACAATCTTACCGAACGCGGAGTGATACCTTATATCAAAGCTGGTGCAACAGGAGGCTATGCGGTGAGCGGAAAAATTACGCCCAAAATTCATGCACTCATTGACTGGAACTTGCCTTCCATCAACCTCAATCTGGACAATGACTTGTACAACAGGTTTGATCTTTCAGCAGTCGCCGGAGCCGGTATCAGTATCCCAACAAATGAATTCGGATCCATTTCCCTGGAAGCTACATACAGGCATAGTCTCAATGACATGTTTCTTGACAACATTACTGATGTTCGTATCAAAACACATGGCATCGCCTTTGGCATAGGTTACTCCATAAACTTCTAATGGGTTCATTGTATTAGGTTCATGTTGATCTGTTGGTGCATTGAGAAATCGATGCACCATTTCTTTGTTGTAGCCTACAACAAATCAAATGAAATCATAATTACATACTGATTAAAGGTATTGGGGCTATTCCTGAAGAGTTTCGTCTACATCTTCTTCCTTACGGCGATTATTTCGCCACCAGATGAATCCGATTGTACCTACAAGTGTATACGGGAGTGCAAGCATGTAGAGGATTCCTGCATTAAGTCCGCGGCCTGCAGTCCCTCCATTCTTTAGATTGGATTCTGCAGACATTTTGCACATCGGGCATTGAGCATCAACATCATAGGACCCTACCATCGAACCTATGATGATAAATAATACAATACCTATGCGGGATAACTTCTTCACACTGCAAAAATAAGGCATTTAGGCGCAATTATCGGCAAGGAAGCAGAAATAAATACACCAGCGGTCCTGTAGCTGCTACATACAACCATACCGGCCAAACCCATTTGGCCATTCTCCGGTGGGTTGCATAATCACCGGCATATCCTCTGATAAACGTAAGCAGGATGAAAGGCAAACTCAACCCGGCAAGTATAATGTGACTGAAGAGAATAAAATAATAGGTTGAACGCATCCATCCTTCCTTACAAAAAACAATTTCCTCTGTAGTAAAATGATATCCAACATAAGACAACAGGAAGCCGGCTGAAAGTACCATTGCTACATAGATACTCCTGCGGTGTTGTGCTATATTATTCTGCCGGATAAAATAATAGGCTGTCAATAATGCAATCGTAACTCCTGTATTGAAAAGTGCATTGAGCCCGGCAAGAAAACTCAAATCCATACCCGTATCAAACTTTATCCTGCGCATTGCGCCTACAAGCAGCCACACAAGGATCGTAATAACCCAGGCTATTCTGTTGAGTTTCTTTATATATGCCTGTTGATCTGAATTCACTTCTTATCCCCTCTTTTAAGCTCTACTTTTTCCTGGCGTTCTCGTGGAAGTAATAATGCCATGTGTTCTACCAATATTCTCTTTTCATCTTTGGTTGCTATCCCATAATAGCTTCTGATGACTTTGTTTCTGTCGACAAGGGCAAATGTTTTTCCCTTTGGCCATTCATTCAATAAGGATGCACAGAGGGCAAGTGAATCCGAACAAGGTATTCTGTACCAATTCTTTTTCACCACATCTCCTGCTCCTGATGCATCTGTTTGACACGAATCCAGTAAAATAAAATTAGCCTTATTGGTTTCCTTAAATTGCTCGTAGAGTTCATCAAGCACATTCATTTGATCATCTCCATTGTTGCAGGGAATAAAACAAACTATAGAAACATGTTCTTCGAGTAACTCATTGGAAAATTTAAGGCCGTTGCCGTTGTCGTACTTAACAGCAGGAAAGGGTGTTGTCCCATGCATGACTTCCTGGGCAGCCTTACGCCAGTTGAGTCCTGACTGGAGGTAATACCATGACACGAATGGAAGCAGGAACAGAATAAGAATGATGGTGACTAAAAACTTCCTTGACATTCCTTTAATTTTTTTCCTGAAAATGTATTACCGGTTTTCAGCCAATGCATTTCATACAAAATGGCATATATACACTTCCGAATAACAAATTCAAGGTCGGAATGTTGGTGTGTAGCCTATTTTAAAACTTCGACTTTGGAACGTTCCTGAACGGTATGGCGATTATTTTTCCATGCATTTCCTTCATAGAGGAAAGCAATGATAGCCCAGAACAAAAGGCATACCGGAAGCAGAACACTCAACATCAGTCCTCTTGCTTCGTACTTCATGTGCATAAACTCGAAAACAATGAGATATGCTTTGTATAAACTCATACCGATCATAAGGGAATTCATGACCAATTTAGGGGCATGGTATCCGTCGATGATATACCCTTTGCCGGTCAAGGCAATCAGTACTTCTATCACTGTAACTACAGCCAATATAATAATCGTTTTGAGTGCGATTTTCTTTGCTCCTGTATAATCGTGTGCCATGCTCTTTTATTTATTCAAAATCGTTGTTCAAGGATAAAATACGGAAGGTTAGTGTTAAAGCAGATAGAATACAAGGAATACAAAAACCCATACGAGATCCACAAAGTGCCAGTATAATCCTATTTTTTCTACCATTTCATTTCCATTGCGGCGGGCAACATATATTCCGCTAAGGACATTGACTAGTATGATGGTCAGGAAAATCACTCCCGAGAAAACGTGAAATCCGTGGAACCCTGTAATGAAGAAAAATAAAGCACCAAATGCTTTCGGACCAAAAGCTTCAGACTTTGTATGGCCTGCATGCTCTCCTTCCGAGACAATAAATTTACGATGGATATACCCCCTCTCATCAACTACAGCGTCCGGATAGTCACCAGGACCTGCGTATGAATGACCGCCATGACCTGCTGCTTCACTGTGTGTAGCGTCTGCCTCGCTATGTTGTGCGGATTCCTCATGGGTAGCACCTTCGCTTTGGGCTACCGTTTCACCATGGCCAGCTGCTTCGCCACCAGATGCGTCATGATGCTCTGATTCAAAACTTGCTTTGTGAATTAAGTAGGTTGAGCCTACATGAAAGGTTTCAGAAGATTCCTTTCCATCGGGGCCCAGGTAAATACCTGCTTCAGTGTGTGTTCCAAACGGATTCGTAGTTACGCTCATATGCTCCTCGCCTATCAAGGTCGTCCACTCCCAGGCCTGGCAACCTAAAAAGCCAAGACCTCCAATAATGGTTAAGCCCATCCAAATGGCAACTCCTCTGCGATTTTCACGATGTCCTTCTTGTACAGCCCTGATCATCGTAAAGGAACTGAAGAGAAGGACAAAGGTCATAAACGTCACAAAAAGTAACGGATGACCAGGACCCAGAAAGGGGAAAGTGCTGAAAACAAAATCAGGCACCGGCCAGCTAGGCATACTAAATCGGAGTGTACCATAGGCGATCAGAAATCCGGCGAAGGTGAATGCATCTGATACCAGAAAATACCAGATCATCAATTTGCCATAGCCTACTTTAAACGGATATTCCGCGCCATCCCAACTTGCGTTTTCTGTGCTGTCGTGGTCCGTATGTTTCTTGTCTAAGGTATCTGTAGCCATTTATTTAGATGTAAATCATTTGATCAATAGAAATAGAAAAAGATATAACCAAAGGAAATCAACAAAATGCCAGTAATGCAGCACCAGCTGAAATCTCCTTTTTCTTTTTTCGGTTGGTTTATAGGTAAGGCTTATAGCATGGATTGAAGCCACTGCCATCGCAAAAAGTCCTCCAATGACGTGGGCTGCGTGAATACCGGAAATAACATAGAAGAATGAACCTCCGGGGTTTCCATCGAGGACTACACCTATGTTATATAAGGCATTCCAGCCCTGGTACTGCATGACGATAAAGGCAATACCAAGCATCAGGCTTGCTGGTAAAAACAATTTATACAGCGTCCCCTTTCCATTTTGAAAAGCCCAATAACTAACATGGAGTGTGGCACTGCTCAACAGGATGACAATCGTACTGTAAAAGAAAATATCCGGCATCCGGAATTCGAGCCAGTTACCTGCTGATTGTCTTACAATATAAGCACTGGTCAGTGAACCAAACATCATCGCCATACTGCCCATAGCAGCCCACAAAGCAAAGAGTGGAGGATGAATTCCCCGTCTTGCCTTTGTTTGTATGCTTCCGCTGTCTATACTTGTATTCACGATCGTTTACTATAAGTTACATTCCTATCCACAACACCATAAGTGCGGCAGGAAGGTAGAGAAATGAAGAAAACATCAATGCACGTGCACTTGCCTTATCAAACTGATTGTAAAATATCCATGCTTTCCAAAGAAAGAAAGAAGACAATAGCACCATTCCAATGGCGCCAACCAATGATATCAATCCGATCATAAAACCAATAAGGATTACCGGTATCATCAGGCACGTATAAATAAAAGTCTGTGCTCCAAGTCTCCTGTCTATACGTCCATTCTCTTCGGGCAGCAATTTATATCCAGCATTTCTATATTGGTCATAGGATAAAAAACCAATGGCCCAGAAGTGTGGAAACTGCCAGACAAATTGAATGGCAAATAGAAATAACGCGGCTGGAGTAATAACGCCATCATGGGCTATCATGCCAATCATGACCGGCAATGCTCCCGGGATAGCTCCTACAATAACGGCAACAGGACTATATCGCTTGAGTGGCGTGTACAAAAAGGCATATGTGACCAGCGATAATGTACCCAGAAATGAGGTCAATGGATTTAACAGGGCTAACAAAGTAATACCCACCAGGGATGTAAAACCAGCCAATACTAACGCAGAAGATGACGACCATCTCCCTGCTGCTAATGGTCGGTTGGAAGTCCGCTGCATCATGCGATCATAATCTGCTTCCAATATCTCATTTAGAATGTTGGCAGCGAAAGTGATGAGAAAACCTCCAATTGTCAACAACAGAAATGAAGTCAAATGAAAGTTTTGCCCTGCTGCTATGACATAGGCAACGAGTGATGAGAATACCACAAACGTACTCAACCTGAACTTCACCAGAAGCTCAACATCCTGAAGCCAGTCCCCGAATGTAATCGAGGCTGTCCTTATTTGTACGTCTCCTTTCCCTTTCATCCGTGGTCTTCGCCTTCCTCTTTTTCCTTTTCAGTCATTGGCATGTGCTGCTGGATGAAATCCTTTTCAGCACCTTCCTTGCTATAATCATATGCCCATCTGTGAACTGTCGGTAAATTACCAGGCCAGTTACCATGGACCGGTTCAATCGGGGATGTCCATTCCAATGTATTCGAGCCCCAGGGATTCTGGGTTGTCATCTTTCTACCCCACCAGATACTGTGGAAGAAGTTGAAAACAAACAGGAGTTGGGCACCAAATACAATAATAGCCGCAATAGTAATGAACTGATTGAGTCCTGCAAAATGATTGAATGCATCAAACGTATCAAAACGATAATAGCGCCTTGGAACTCCAGCCATTCCCATATAATGCATAGGCCAGAAAATAGCATATGCACCCACCATCGTCATCCAGAAATGGATCCTGCCCATGGTCTCATTCATAAAACGGCCGTACATCCGTGGGAACCAATGATAGACACCTGCAAACATTCCAAAGAAGGCAGCAATACCCATCACAATATGGAAGTGTGCAACAACGAAATACGTATCATGCAATTGAATATCGATGGCAGAATTACCAAGGAATATCCCAGTAAGTCCTCCGGAAATAAACATTGACACAAATCCGATAGCGAATAGCATTCCGGATGTAAACCGGATATTTCCTTTATAAAGAGTCGAGATCCAGTTAAATACTTTAACAGCAGAAGGTACCGCAATGATGAGTGTGAAAATCACAAAGAAATTGGTGATAAACGGATTGACCCCGGACATAAACATGTGGTGTGCCCACACTATGAAGGAAAGAAAACCAATGGCTAAAATCGAATAAACCATTGCCTTGTATCCAAATATAGGCTTCCTTGCATTCACCGATAATACTTCACTGGTAAGACCCATAGCAGGAAGTATAATGATATACACTTCAGGGTGACCGAGGAACCAGAACAAATGCTGATATAAGATTGGACTACCACCTACATTTTCAAGTGCGTGCCCATTGACAAAAATTTCACTGAGATAAAAACTGGTACCCATCCCCCTGTCAAACATGAGCAGGAAAAATCCTGACACAAGTACAGGGAAGGATAAGATTCCAAGAATAGCTGTAACGAGAAGTGCCCACACTGTAAGTGGCATACGCCACAGGCTCATGCCTTTTGTTCTTAAATTAAGGACAGTCGTTACATAGTTGATACCTCCGAGAAGAACTGAAACTACAAAGAATGTAAGACTGACTAACCATAATGTCATTCCTGCACCGGATCCTGAACTTGCTTCAGGCAAGGCGCTCAATGGAGGGTATGCTGTCCATCCACCGGCAAACGGGCCTGTGCTGAGAAATAAAGAAAAGAACATCACGACACTGGCCAGGAAAAAGAACCAGTAGGATAGCATATTTAGAAACGGTGATGCCATATCCCTGGCACCTACCTGAAATGGTATCAACAAGTTGGCAAACGTTCCACTCAACCCTGCAGTCAATACAAAGAATACAATGATCGTTCCGTGCATGGTCACAAGAGCATAGTAGAACTCAGGATTGAGCGCTCCATGACCAGCTTCATTGATGGTAATCCATTTTCCCAATAAAGGCTTTAACCATGCCAGACTTTCATCAGGAAAGCCAAGCTGAAGCCTGAATATGATACTCATGCTTGCACCGACGATAGCCCAGAAAATCCCGGTAATAAGGAATTGCCTGGCTATGATCTTGTGATCCTGGCTGAATATATAATGGGTGATAAAATTCGATTGGAATTTATCTCCATGATGATGTTCATGAAAATGATCGTCATAACCCTGCTCACGGATCAGAACATCGGTTTCATGCTGCTGTGAAGATGACATAGTCGTTTATAGTTTATTGAGCTATTATTCTGAATTCTGTTCTCCTGTTCTTCTGACGTCCCGCGTCTGTATCATTTGTATCAACAGGTTTGGTAGATCCATACCCTACTGCGGTCATTACATTCGCGCCTATGCCTTGTGCAACGAGGTACGTTTTTACTACGTCTGCCCTTTGCTGAGAAAGTGTACGATTAGCTGCGGGATCTCCGACATTATCTGTATGTCCGCTAACTTCAATTCTAAGATTCGGATACTTCTTAAGAATTTCAGCAAGGTCATTCAACTGATACTTTGAATCAGCAGTTAGCGCATTCACACCTGTTTCAAACTCAACGTATTCAAGGCGAATGGTTTTAAGGTCAGGTGCTCCGGCAGCCGGAGGTATACCTGTATTGGCTAAGGCTTTTTCAACAGCCATACCAAGAGCTTCACGATGCTGGCCTATTTCAAAATCAAGCAGTTTCCCCTTGTTTGGGTCAGAATCTTTTCCACGAATACTGCTTTGGTAATAGGATTGCTGCTTAGCCAACCATGCATCATATTCTTCTTGTGTAACAATACGAACTATGCGGCGCATACTGTAATGGCTCTGGCCACACAACTCTGCACAGGCAAGCTCATAATTAAATTCTTCCCAGAGCATTTTACTTTCCGGATCCGATGGATCTTTTGGAACGTTGTACTCCGGAAAATTCCGAAGTTCATCCCTGTATTGTTCAGTGGTCTTGGTTGGTGTGAAAACAAAATACGTAGGCAGTCCGGGAACAGCATCCATTTTCACCCTAAAGTGTGGGAGGAAGAAACTGTGTAGTACATCTCTTGCTGTGATGCGGACTCTGACTTTTTTATTGACAGGCAACCATAATTCATCCGGATGAAAGTCATCAAAATTGTGTGGATCTGTCCAATCCTGACCTAAAGGATTGTCCGCAGTTATTTTCTTGTAATCTCTGGAACCCAATACACCATCAGCGCCCGGATACCGGAGGTGCCATGCAAACTGATATCCTGTAGCTTCAATTTCCATGTGCTCATCTCCTTCATGCACATCTGCCATTACAGTGTTCCATGCCAGAAGTCCTTTGATCACGAGATACGTCATGACCACAGCAGGGATAGCCGACCAAACTATCTCAAGGGTATTATTATGAGATACGTGTGTTCCTTTAGACCCCTTTACTTTCTTGTAACGCCATGCGAAATAGAATAATCCAATATGGGTGATCACAAATACAATTCCTGTAAACAACAACGTCACATTGAATAAACTGTCAAGTGTGTCTCCATGCGCTGAGGCACCCTTATGAGGGCCATAGCCCAGCATAAGGTTTTTCCACCAATACGCAGATAAAACGCAAAGAACAAGCAGGCCAATCATAAAGAGAAGCATGGCCATGCCTTGCCCCCGATTCATACGTTCTTCTACTTCTTCCTCTCCGCGGATGCGGGCGTATAAATCTGTCAACTTGCTGATCTGCAAAATAACGATCACCAAAAGCAGTATACTTAATCCAATAATGAAAGCGGTCATTTGCTATATAGCTTTAATTACTTCATTCAATAATTTGTTCCTGATATGCTGATCACTATGTGTGATGAGACAAACTTTCCATGAGATAAGGATCCTTTCTCGGAACAAGGCTGGCTTTTTCAAGACGGCTGAAAACGAAAAAGAAAAATAATCCCAGGAATCCTATAAATGTTCCAATTTCCAAAAACCCAGGCATGGTAAATCCTGGTATTGATCCACCCACATGATGCCCTTCACCACCCACATTTGATAACTCATGCGCCGTATGGATGATACCAGGTTTAAGCATCAAAAAGAAATCCATCCAATGGGTAAAAACGAGAACACAGGCGATAAATAACAATGTTCCGTATTTACGCTTTGTATCATTGCGCAGAAGCACTAAGAATGGCAGTGCAAAATTGAGTCCTATGTTCAAATAAAACATCACCGGATATTCATGCAGACGGGTGTTGAAGTAAATTGTTTCTTCAGGAATGTTAGCGTACCATATCAGCATGAACTGTGAGAACCACAGATAGGTCCAGAATATCGTGAAAGCAAACATGTATTTGCCCAAATCATGTAAGTGCTCAATAGTCACCAATGGAAAATATCCTCTTATCTTCAGGATGATCAGGGTGATGATCGTGAGTGCGATCATGGACACCATTAAACTGGCAGAAGCGTACCAAGCAAAAAGTGTGCTGTACCAATGTGCATCTACAGACATCACCCATTGCCATATCATTGCAGCACTGGTGAAACCGATTATCGGTAATGCAGCAGCCCCATAAATTCTCATCTTACGAGCGTGGGTAAAAGTTGAATCACCATTTGTATCCTCATCAACGGAAAGACCGCGGATGCGAAGGGCAAGAAAAATCCACAAGCCCATTATAATAATGCCACCAAACGTATACCAGCCTTTATTCAAAAATGAACTTTTTCCGGTCAATACTGCATCAGCTTTAACAGATGCTTCATCTGCCCAATGATACAGGTGATGCCATCCGCCCCAAATGCCCATCGCTATGATCGTGATCAACACAAATCCTACAATGAGGAAAAGGGAATACGCTTCCCACACCCTCTTGAAGATGGTGTGCCAGCCTGACCATGCTGTAATCTTGGCAGCAATGAGGAAGAGGGCCATCAGCGCTACTCCTGTGAAGAAAACGGAATTATGAAGGATATTGGACCAGAACCGGGTATGTACCTGGTCATCTCCCATGTAGGTGATCACCAACGAAATGACACCAATCAGCATCATCGCGCCTAGCAATGTCTTTTGTCTTGTTTCGAATATAAACTGATTCATATCTGCTGTAGTCGATTCGGTCTCTGATTAATGTTGATTCGTATTCTGTTGATCATGTCCACCCGCTTCCTTGTGCATTGTGGTGTCTGTTATGGCGGGGACCATTTCTTTTTTCATTGATGCTTCCAAAACTGCCCAGGGTGTAGCCTCCTGGTTGAAGGTATTGGCAGTAGAAGAATACTGGGCTTTTTTCGTTCCAGCCTGCATAGACCGAATGTAATGTATAACCTCCCAGCGCTCTTCATAACTCAACTTATCGGCATAGGAGCCCATTACATTTCTACCATACATAATGCCATGATAAAACCTGCCCACATTGGAATGTATAAAGGTATCGAGCATAAAATTGGCAGGTGCCGCAGGATAAACACCGGCAACGATTCCTTTAGCAGGATTTTCTTCTCTAACAAGATACCCCTGACCGTCGCCTTTTTCTCCATGGCAGATTCCGCAATAGATGGTATATAAAGCTTTTCCATGCTCAAGACTTGCGTCTGTAATAGGAAAAGGATTCTGTGTGATTTCTTTTGTGGCCCGGATTCTCTCTTCCTCAGTGTCTTTGTAATAATATGGGACACTACCGTTTGGTGTCATCGCGATAGAGCCATCTGTTTCGCCTTCGAACGCTTCCATTGCCATCATTCTTGAAGAGCCATCAACTGCATTGGCAACGGAGATTTGGCCTCTGGCGACAGTACCTGGTACACTTGTTCGTGGAGAAGCGAATTTTTTATATTCAGCTTCCGTACCCCATCTGTTATAATAGTAGTAATCATACAGATTAGCTTCATAGCCGATCGTATGTGTCATGTCAGGCATATACTCGTGGCCTCTGCGATCTCCTTTGGCAGGTGAGCATGCTGCAAAAATGCTAATGCATGCAAGGATCGAAAAATATATCGTGTACCTCATGATCAGATAGTCTTCGTTTCTACCAGACTTGCTCCGGTGTTTTGGAAAAATTGCCTGTACTTGTCGACTTGCGTGCTTCCCATGTCGTCCGTATTGAAAGCGATGCAAAACTTATCATCTGTGATGCCTGGATGAATGATTGGGTTGACAATACCAGGACCTTGTCCATTGATGATATAAAATGTTACGACCATTCCGATAGAAGCAAACAATACAGTCAACTCAAACGTGATGGGTACAAAGGAAAGAATCGGCCAATAAGGCTTCCCACCATATATCTGAGGCCAGTCCCGGGTAAATATCCAGGTCATTCCTAAAAAGGCTGTGAGGGTTCCCAGCATACCGTATACGAATCCTCCAATATGAATCCTGGATTCTGCCAGGCCTAATAAAGGATCTAATCCATGTACAGGAAATGGTGTTAACACATCCATGATCTGAAGATGATCTTCATTGGCCTTCCTTACGGCAGACTTGAGATCTTCCTCATCATCGTACAAACCGAATATTATATTTTTTTCACCGTGCTTCATGATCTATCGGATCACTTATGTTTTGAATGTATACTAATTATTTAATGGTGTCCATGATCACTGCCATGGCCTTCAACTTGCAATTCGAGTGTGCCGCTTTCAATCTGCTGGAAAGTTGTTTTAGCATTTGAAGTAACATACTGGTCTCCTGAACTCTTCAGAATATGTTTGATTTCTGCTATTGCGACAACAGGGGCAATACGAACAAAAATCAAATAGAACGTTGAGAAAATTCCAAGGGTACCCACATAAATGCCGATCTCAACGATTGATGGAACATAAAAACTCCAGCTGGATGGCAGATAATCTCGTGCTAAGGTCGTAGCGATAATGACGAAACGTTCAAACCACATTCCGATATTAACGAAGATGGACATGAAGAATGTCATCGTGACATTTCTCCTTAGCTTCTTAGACCAGAACAATTGTGGTGAAACAACATTACAGGTCATCATACCAAAGTAAGACCACCAGTATGGGCCTAATGCCCTGTTGAAAAATGCAAATTGTTCGTACACATAACCGGAATACCAGGCAATAAACAACTCTGTCAGATAAGCAACCCCGACGATGGTTCCTGTCACCAGGATAACTTTATTCATCGACTCAATATGGGCTATTGTAATATACTCCTGCAGATTCAGGACCTTTCGTGTGATGATCATAAGGGTTTGCACCATGGCAAAACCTGAGAAGATAGCTCCGGCAACAAAGTAAGGAGGAAAAATCGTGGTATGCCACCCTGGGATTACAGATGTGGCAAAGTCAAAACTTACTATTGTATGAACAGACAATACAAGTGGTGTCGCTAATCCTGCCAGTACAAGTGAAAGCGATTCGTGACGTTGCCAATGCTTTGCTGCACCAGTCCAACCGAAAGCGAGGAATGTATACATTTTCTTCCTGAATCCTTTTGCCCTGTCCCTTACAGTTGCAAAGTCAGGTACAAGACCGGTATACCAGAATAGAAGAGACACCGTAAAATAGGTGGAGATCGCAAATAGGTCCCAGAGCAAAGGTGAATTAAAATTTGGCCATATCGGACCTCTTGTGTTCGGATAAGGGAAAAAGTAAAACACAACCCAAATCCTACCTACGTGTATCATTGGAAACAATGCCGCACAGATTACAGCAAAGATGGTCATAGCTTCTGCTGCGCGGTTTACACCAGTACGCCATTTCTGACGGAAGAGCAGAAGGATTGCGGAGATAAGCGTTCCTGCGTGACCAATACCGATCCACCAAACGAAATTGGTAATGTCCCAACCCCACCCGATCGTTCTGTTTAGCCTCCAGGTGCCAATTCCTACCCAGATGGTGATAATAATACAGATCACTCCAAAGGTCAAGGCACTCAATGCAGTTATAAATGCAATCGTCCATGCCCTGTTTGGCGCTTTTTCTGTAGGTGAACATAGATCCTCCGTAATCTGGTGGTAGGTCTTATGTCCCCGTATTAACGGTTCTCTGATCGGTGATGTAGGTCCTGAACCCATATGTTAATTTCTAATGGTAATAGGTTTATCGTAACTTCTTAATCAGTTTGCATCAGGCGTCAACGCCTTCTGCTTTATTATTTACCCTGGCCTGATAGTTGACAGCAGACCTTGTATTGACTTCTTCCAGTACTATATAATTGAGTGGTGATTTCAACTTCTTGCTCAATTCACCTTCCTCATTATTCATATCCCCAAAAGTGATGGCACCTGTTGGGCAGGCAGTCTGGCAAGCAGTTTTTACATCAGCATCTCTAAGCAATCGTGCTTCAGTCTTCGCTCTCAACTTACCTTCCTGAATACGTTGTACACAGAAGCTACATTTCTCAATGACACCACGTGACCTTACTGTAACATCCGGATTCAATACCATCCTCGTCAGGTTGTCTGCGCCATATGGTACATCATCTGAGCCAGATTTCAATCCGAGATCTGCTTCATTGATTGGCCATAAATCTGCAGCATTGTAATCCAGCCAGTTAAACCTGCGCACTTTATAAGGACAGTTGTTGGCACAATACCTTGTACCTACACAACGGTTATACGCCATTTGATTAAGGCCTTCTGAACTATGGTTGGTAGCATTGACAGGGCACACGTTTTCGCATGGTGCATTGTTACAATGCTGACACATCAAAGGCTGATATACTGCGCTTGGATTATCAACATCACCATAGAAGTAACGGTCGATCCTCAACCATGCCATTTCATGGTGACGGCTCATTTCCCGTTTACCAACAACAGGTACGTTGTTTTCAGCCATACAGGCGACCGTACAAGCACCGCAGCCAATGCAAGCATTAAGATCAACGTGCATACCCCAATGGTGGCCTCTTGCATATGTTGCATCGTGACCAGGGTAAACCTGCTTGGTATTGAGCGCCTGATGTTCATGGCGTTCTTCCTGAAGATCCTTGATAAACTCTTCAACGTGATCAAGATGGCTCTTACGAATGATAGTTCTATTAACTAATGCACCCTGATACCCTTGTCTCACGAGACCGTATGTCATATATACCAATGCTGCTTCATCAGCATTGATCACTTCTTTTGTCTTACTGTCTTCTCCCGTAACCCCCATTGTATGGTGGTACTGAACACAAGAGAAATAGTCTTCTTCGCCCTTCTTGGATGAAACAGTTACACCGCTACTATAATACTGGATGAGTCCATCTGCATCGGTTTTAAGCCATGGAGTAACATTGACTCCAACACCCATTCCGGCACGCCCTGTAACAGTACGTCCATACCCTAAGGCAAGAGCGAATGAATCAGGTGTCTGGCCAAATTGTTTGATAACCGGAACTCTTATGGTAACCTCCCCAACTTTGACGTCTGCCAGATCTCCATCTTCAAGATTTTCATGGGCTATAAATCTCCTGGTCCCATCAAATTGAACAGGTAGTGCAAGGTAGTTACCCCATGCACATCTGGTCACAGGATCCGGCATCTCCTGGAGCCATGGATTGTTGGCATTTTGACCAGCTCCTATAGCCACCGTTTCCATAAAGGTGATTTCAGATCCGGTGCCTGGTTGTGTAAGTTTTCCGGCAACAGAGGAAACGTTATCCCTGTAGGATGCACCTGAAGGAGTCGTAGTATAAGAGAATACTCCATCATGAAGCAACTCATTCCAGGAAGCAACTGAGCCGGTCTGAGTGGCCCATCTTGCTTTCAGATATTCATAGTAAGGCTGATCGCTGCTAAATATAAGGTTGTCGCCTCCAATCCATTTGAGCAAGCTCACTTCACGCTGACGTGTACTGAATAATGGAGAAATGGTAGGCTGAATCATACTGATGTGCCCGCGAACAGCTTCTGCATCACCCCATGATTCCAGAAAATGATTGGTAGGGGCTACCATTTTGCAAAGTGAAGAAGTTTCATCAAGGTCAATGGAGGTGCTGACCGTTAAAGCAATTTTGCTAATAGCATCACCAAATGCAGCACCAAAAGGGAGTTCATATACCGGATTGGCGCCATAGACAATCAATGCATCTACCTGGCCACTGGTCATGGCGGTCATCAATGCAGCTACTTTACTTTCATCACCCTGGCGTTGCAAAGAATAATTTTCCAGGTCAACGGTCTTGCCTTCATTACCCAGCAGGTGATTGATGGCGCAAACAAGAGATTGTTCTGCAATATTATTCGTACCACAAACCAATAAGCTTTCACCTGGAAATTTGAGCATTTCATCAGCTGTCTTATCCACCGCTTCTGTCAATGTCTCGTTCAAGGAAGGTCCTTGTATAGCTGACCCACCTTTGGCAGCAGCAATCTTATTATAAAGTCTGGTAAGTACCGCACCTGTTTCACTTGGTTTGATGCGGATACGATTATCTGCATTGGTACCTGTCAATGACATGTAACTTTCAATCTGGATATGCCTTGACATCTTTGGTGCAGCCGTATCTGTAATCTTGCGGCCTGCAGCATACTTATGGGCAAACTGAACAGGTGAAATCCATGTACCAAGAAAATCTGCCTGAACGCCAACAATAACTTTTGCTTTATCAAAATGATACCCAGGAACCATCGATACTCCGTACATCAATTCATTAGCACGAAGAATAGCCGCTGATGAAACCGGATCGTATATAGTTACAGTTGTGTTTGGATATTTAGTTTGAAAATCTTTTACGACTTGCTTTTCTGTGGGACTCAACATACTATGAGAAAGAATAGCAATCTTGCTTTCAGGTTTCAGTGAAGATGCCATCAAATCATCTATCTGTTGCCAGGTAGCTGCTTCAAAATGGCCTTCAGCATTCTTCAATTGAGGTGAGCGGAGCCTGTTGGTGTCATACATACCAAGGACAGAAGCCTGTGCTCTTGCAGATGTTCCCCCACCGTTGATCGGTGAAAGTTGATTTCCTTCTACCTTTATAGGACGGCCTTCTCTTGTTTTAACAAGGACGCTACAGTAATCACCGCTCTGTACAAATGAGGTAGCATAATAATTTGCCACACCAGGAACCATATCATCCGGTTTGGTGACATAGGGGATAGCGCGTTTGAGAGGAATCTCACAGCTAGCTGCTACGGTTGCAGCTGTTACACTAAAGCCAAGGTATTTCAGAAAATCACGACGACCTGTGTTTGCAGAAGCAAATGAAGCACCTTGCGCAAGCATGGAGGCCACAGAAGCATCAGGCATTTCACGGGAAGCCTGGTCAATAAATTTTTCATCGCGAGCCAGGTCCTCTGATCCAATCCAAATATCATTGTATGGTGTATGATCCTTCATGATCTTAAATAAGTTCTAATGGTAGATGATTCCGTTCGTAATCTGATACTATTAATAATGGCATTTCTGGCATTCCAACCCCCCGATATCCTCAACTGTCACCTTTGTACGCTGGCCTTTAGCAATAGCATCATGATATTGCTTGTAGGTATTGTAATAATCATTGCCGGTAAATTGTACTTCTGTTTGTCTGTGACAATTGATACACCATCCCATTGAAAGAGGAGCATATTGGTATAAGACATCCATTTCCTGGACCTTACCATGACATTGCTGACAAGCTATTTTACCGATATTGACGTGTTGGGAGTGATTGAAATATACATGGTCAGGTAACATATGAATACGGGTCCATTCAATAGGACCGGCGATATTTTCTTTCAATTCATTCGTCAGTGAGGAAGAAATTTCAGTCCATTGCTCTTCAACCGTCCGCTCACCTTTCCTGTCAAGGGCAGTTGCTTCCTTATCCTTCATATAATTATCCCCTATCCATTTTGTATAGATCGCCTTGATTTCATCATTGGTTAGCTTGTCGTAATTCTCAATGTACTTGTCGGTGGATGGATCATAACCTATGGAAGCAAATATTTTAGTCAATTCCTGTGTACCATATACACTGCCCTTTTCAATGGCTTTATGGCAATTCATACAGGTATTGGAACCAGGAATAGAAGCATGTTTACTCCGCCGGGCACTATCATGGCAATATTGGCAATCAATGCCCTGGATACCGGCGTGGGTTGCATGAGAAAACTTAATTGGTTGTTCGGGGGCATATCCTTGCTGACGGCCAAAAGAGACACCATTGTTGACCGTGGTATAACCTCCAAGCACAACAAGGGCAAAAACAAGAAATCCAATGACGGTCTTGCTGGTGAGTGTCTGGAAAATGGTTTTTTGTGGCGGAAGGGTAATGCCTTCTTCCTTTGCCACAAGATGACGGAGGTTATGAAGCACCCTTGATAAAACATAAACGACGACAGCCAGAATGGCGAATAAGAGGAAATAAATGTATTTACCTGGTTTAGATGGTTCAGTTGTCCCACCACCAGGTTGTGCGGCTACTGCGGCAGCAGGTACTTTGTTAAACTGGGCGTCAACAAAAAGAAGTATAGAAGCAATGTCTTCATCTGTGAAAGCCGGAAAAGAATTCATTACAGTCGGCTTGTATTTTCCCCACAGTTCTGTCGCTCTTGGATGACCGGCTGCTATAAGAGATTGTGAATTGCGGATCCAATTGTAAAGATCCTCTTTAGGATAAGCCGCCCATCTTTCCTCTACTCCACCCAATGCAGGACCTGTTAGGTTGTCCTTCATGTTTTTGTTATGGCAACTGGCACACTGGTTTTGAAAGAGTGTCTTTCCTGCCTCGGCCGTTGGAGCGGCAAAAGTGCTACCTACAAATAATAGAGAGTTAAGTGCAAGTACTATACAGTATTTCAATAAGTTATGATGCATAACAATGGATGTGGACTTTACTATAATAGCTGATTCTGCTGCAAAAATAATTAGATACAAGATTTAACCTGTCTGCATTGGTTTAAATTTGCTATTTAGATAGAATCTAAACAAAGGTTGGCTTTTCTCATACGGAAACACGTGCTGTGATAGCCGGAAACGGATGATAATCAACCAGATTGAAATCTTCAAATCTAAATGAGAAAATGTCTTTTATGCTTGGGTTAATCTTTAATTCGGGTAATGATTTAGGTTCGCGGGATAGCTGTTCGTGCACTTGTTCCAAATGATCAAGGTAAATATGTACATCACCAAAAGTATGTACAAAATCACCGGGAATAAGATCACAAACCTGGGCAATCATCATGGTCAGCAATGCATAGGAGGCAATATTGAAAGGCACCCCAAGAAATACATCTGCTGATCGTTGGTAAAGCTGGCAACTCAATCTGCCATCGGCCACATAAAACTGAAAAAGGCAATGGCAGGGGGCCAGGGCCATTTTTCCGATTTCAGCGACATTCCAGGCTGAAACGATGATTCGCCGACTGTCGGGATTGTTCTTGATCGCCCTGACAGCTTCGCTAATCTGATCAATAGTCTGACCATCTGCACCTGTCCAACTGCGCCATTGGTGGCCATAGACAGGACCAAGATTTCCATCTGCATCTGCCCATTCATTCCAGATTCGCACTCCGTTTTCTTGCAAATAGGCGATATTGGTATCCCCCTTCAGAAACCACAGTAGCTCGTGGATAATGGACTTTACGTGGATTTTCTTAGTGGTCATCAGGGGAAAACCTTCGCTCAGGTCAAACCGCATCTGGTACCCGAACGTACTGATCGTGCCGGTACCGGTACGATCATTCTTTCGAATGCCCTGATCTAGAATGTGGCGGAGGAGATCCTGATAAACCTTCAATTCGTCTGAATTTGACGGCTAAGGTAAAAAGATATATGAAAATAAATAATATTAGAAAAAGAGATATTCTAGCCGGAGTGTTTAAACCTCAACATATAGAAAGATCCCAGGACTTCCAGGCCTTCCAGTTCAAAGCCTGCTGCGCCAAATTCCTTCATGATTTTCGTATAGGTGGTAGCTTTATTGCAGCTCTCCTCCCCCTTCTTGCTTAATTCCTTTGTACTTTCCTCAACAATAAGATATCCATCCGGTTTCAAGTGAAGGCTGATATCCTTCAATATTGACTCAGTATCTTTAAGATGGTGAAATACCTCCCTCAGGATCATACGGTCAACTTTAAGATCCCCAAGGCCAAGCTCCTTGTCCGTCCCCTTGATCAATGAAATTGAACTTAACTCATTCCTGGTGCCGTATTTTATAATTTTGGTTTTAAGCAACGCCAGGTAATCTTCATCTATTTCAGTCATCACCACGTTTAAGGGTAAGCCGGAATCAAGCAGGATAAATGAAATCACCCCATTTCCAGCGCCTATATCTGCCACACTCATATTGGCTTCAATGCCAAAAAAGGCAAATTCCTTCCACACTTTATTAAGGTCTACAAGTTGATAGGGAAATTTATCTTCAAGTATCCCATTTGAAATAAGAAACTGAAGGTCCATAAGTGAATACAAATTATCATCAAGCCATTGCTCATAGGATCTTAACGCCATACTATCTTTAAGTCCAATATTTCGAATAGCCCCGTACATAGCGTCAGTTGTCTTATTATGACAGTCCATCAATGATCCTTTAAGAACCATTTCTCTGAATGCAAAATGCGCCTGTGGATCTGCTGAATTCAGGGCTAGCCCATTCGACAAATTCACAAATTCGGTCAATACGTCTTCCAAATCATTTAGTACACTTTGCCGGTAAAATTCGCAACCCGCAATAAATTGTTGCTCTGAAAGTGTGTTTTCAGGAATCGCTTCCGTCTGCGAAAACATACCCAAAGGATACCATAACATCCAGTAAAAAACAATTGAAAGGAAGATCCTGCAAGGATGATTTGGGGCAAACATGGCTTAAAAGTACGCTTCAACGCAGATGTAGAAATCTGAAGGATAGAAGGAGTTCTGAATAAATAGGTTTTACTTTTTCCCGGGGAAAATGATCCTTGCCAGGACCAAAATCACAATAGCCCCAACTGCGCCGGTAAGAATAGCACCTCCTATTCCACCTCCAAAACTATAATTCAGTTTACCTAAAACCCAGGTGCCTACAAAGCTTCCCAGGATGCCGATGACAATATTGCCAATCAACCCGAATCCGCTACCACGGATAATGAGGCTGCCGAGCCAGCCGGCAAGTGCACCGACGAGAAGCGTTATGAGTAGATCCATAATTAAAGTTTAAATTTAACCATCCCTTCTTTCTGATGTTTCTTGCTTAGCATGAAGCTCAAGTACAAGTCCTCCGGCAACTACTTCAGTCGCAAGAGCTAGATTATCAACCATGTCTTCCGGACTACCTCTGAAACCATCCAGGACATAGATAAAAACGACAGAAATTATATAATGACTAAAGGCAATAGCTGCAAGTATCATAAGAAAAATCACAAAGCTAAAAAACAAGCTATTTAAAATTCTATGCCCCAAATCCCCAGGGGTTGCGGGCTCCCCAACTTTTGGCCGCCAGGTTGAGGCATGGTTGTATATGGCGGTAAAGGCAAACGCAAAGAGGGCTGTCCAGAGGCATTTACCAACAATATCTTTGACGTAATCGCTGGGTGAGCTTAAGCCGTACCACAAAAAATTGATAACCATAAAGGTAAACCAAACGGAAAGAGCCCTCAAAATTTGATGGAATTTGAAACTTTCATACGTAGTCATAATAGTTAGATTTAGGTGAGGAAAAATATATAATCCCAATAGGAGATTACAATCGAGAATAAAAAAATCAAAATTGGCGGATACTCATAGTATGACTACTAACCAAATATACTAATTTGGGGAAATACCAAAGAAATTTTTTAAAATAAAAGTTAAGTAAACCCACTCCTTTCATTAGTACGGAAGGTAAAAGTGCAACCTGGTCCTTCCAGAAAGGTTAAAATGAAAATACTTCGTCTTATAATCTTGAATGAGTATCTTGAAACA
>JAGOIB010000140.1 GCA_017995875.1 Saprospiraceae bacterium | reverse complement strand
GTGTACGTGATTTGTGAATCCTGAATCTTGTATGCCACCTTAGCATCTACCCTTTTGAAGATTTCATATTGCAGTTCCGCCTGAAAGGTGCTTGCAAAAGAAGAGCCATCAAGATTATAAACTAATAATTGTTGTGGGCTGGCATCCAGATCGACAATCGTCCTGTCCGTAAAAAGCGTATAGAAATAATCAATCGCAAGTAATCCACTTCGGTAATCCAACGTAAAATCTTTCGTCATACTGGCACCAAAGTTCCAGGCCTTCTCCATTCGGAGTCCATTGTAAGGATACTTGTTAGAAGCCTGTCCAGGTTCACCAATCGTCCATATACGTGAGCTTGCAAGCCAACCAAGATTTTCAGCAATAGGTAGTGGTGTGCGCATGCCCCGACCTCCGGATAACCTAAACACTGTTGTTTCATTAGGCGCATACCTGATATGCAATCTTGGCGTATAGAGCCAGCCATAGAGATTGTGCTTGTCCACACGCATGCCTGCTACCACTGTAAATAAATTATCGGGTTGATATGTGTATTCAAAAAATCCTCCCGGAATAATTTCTTTAAAATCGTAATGAACCGGTACTAATGCTTCTTTATAATTTTCATATCTAAAACTTAGCCCTGTCACATATTTGTGCCTGGTATCACTGAATATGGATTGATAAATCCAGTTGCCATACAAAGATGTCTGCGTAGCGTAGTATGCTGTGATACCAACAATGGCATCCTGCTCATGATGTATGTATGACCATTGGGTACCGATCGAATTGTAGCGCTTATTTGGGAAAATATATCCGACTTTTGCCATGGCTTGTATGCGATCTGCATCAATATCAATGCGATATAGTCCATGATGACTCTGATCGTGTGATACTTCTCCTCCTTCTTTTCGATCCCGCAACCATTGCACATTGAGCTGACCCTCAAGTCCGGTCTTATTGTTGTGGTAGTCCCATCTGTTCGCCAATGTCAGAAGACTGCCTTTGGGCATATCTGTAAAGCCATCTCCATTGCGATCGTGTTCTTTTGGAACGATACTATAGTGTCCCATTATGGCTGTAGTAAACATCGGACTTATGGTGGCCTTCGTAAAAAAGTTAAGCTCACTTCTATAGGCTTCATTAAAATACCCGTTGAGTAGTAGCTTGTCTTTATCCGCAGGTTTCTTTAATTCCACATTGATTTGACCTGTCATACTTTCATAGCCCTGTGTAACCGATCCTGATCCTTTACTGATCTGTATAGATTCGATCCATGCGCCTGGTGTGTAGAGCAATCCATACGGAATGGCAATCCCCCGCACGCCTGGCATTTGCTCCTGGCTGATCAGACTGTACTTTCCTGAAAGGCCGAGCATCTGGATTTCTTTTGCTCCTGTAACAGCATCCGTAAAACTCACATCTACCGTCGCATTTGTTTCGAAACTTTCCGAAAGGTTACAACAGGCTGCTTTGAATAATTCTTCTTTTGAAATATTCTGCACTTGCAGCGGATCAAGAAAAGAAACTTCAGTAGTTCGTTTATGGTACCCCACGACAACTTCACCAAGAATTGTCGCCTCTTCTTTAAACAAGACAGAAACATACTGACCAGGGACTACCTCAACCGTATCAGGTTCAAATCCAAGAAATTGAAATATCAGTTTATCACCATCATCAGGAGCATGCGCAATGAAGAAATAACCGCTTGAATCCGTCGTCGTATTCCTGGTGGTTTTCAACCAATACACATTAGCAAATTCAAGAGGAACAAGACCACCATCTTGCTTTTGTTCCATGACTACTCCTTTGACAGAGATATCCTGTGCCTTGCCTGCAGGAATTAATAGCATGCAGGCAAGCACAAGTAGTATGATATGTCTCATAGCCGGTTAGTGCTTTCCGATGCCATTGTCATATTGACAACAAGCAGGAAGATTGGCGTAACCTTTTGGATCAGCTTCTGCTAATTCGCTTTTATGGCCAGCTTTAGCCAATGCATTTGCAACCTTTTGCTTATCCATTTTAGATGACCCAACGATCACCAGCATATCCGTCTGAATATCCCATTCGGCTTTCTTGACACCTTTGACATCAAGGGCTGTGGATTCGATGCGTGCCTTGCAATCTCCACATATGCCGGTCACTTTGAAGGAAACGGTTTGATCCATTCCCTTGCTGGTCTTTGATTGTGCAGAAGAAGTGATTGATAATCCAAAGACAAGAAAAGTACAGAGGACTATTGTATATAGATTTTGAGCTATTGCTTTCATAAAATGTGAATTGTGAGTTGTAAAATGTGAGTTGTGAGTTGTGAGTTGTGAGTTTGGCTTTTACTGAGATCGATATCAAAGTATTATTTCTAAGTGATTTAGGTTTAATAATTGTTCGACATGAATAAATCTACTTACGTAAGTAAATAAATTTCTTCGCGGAATTAAACCGAATGCAATCTTGAAACAAAAGCTAGGCGTAGAAAATGAGTGCCTGATGGAGGATGTAGATTGGAGGACCTGAGTCCGATTCTATCGTGGGGAGCACTGAAGCAAAACCAACTTCATTTGCAATTTTAATTTGCGGTAATGATGGGCAAGAAAAGACTGATACAACATCTACCCATTTTACAAACTGGGGCATGAGGGACGTTAATTGCTGTGTCAATACTTTGACCTGGTCATCACAGCAGTTGTCCTTTTTTTCATTACATGAGGTTGCTGCGATTTTCTGGCAACAGGCAGGTAAATCTGCGACCTCTGCATGGTCATCGCAGTCCATTTTGAATAAAACGGAGACAGACTCTAGCATTCCTTTGCAGTAATGCATATGCAGTGGCACCCCAACCTGTGATAGTAGGATAAGGGAAGCAAGGGCATATGACATTACCAGTCGGATCATATCAGGGACAAAAGTAGGGGTTTTTGGATATCAAAAGGCAGAAAAGGCTGAGGCTGAGGCAAAGGCGAAGGGTAGGCTTAGGAGATTAGAGGGTTAGAAGGTTAGAGGTTTAGAAGGTTATAAGCTTATGGAGGTTATGTTGATTCAAGTAGGGGCGTGTTGCACCAGCCCATACTTGAAACAATTGATGGGAATCCGCAGGTACGGGCGTGTTGCACCCGCCCCTACTTGCAACATCTGATGGTTATCCGAAGGTAGGGGTTGGTGCAACACGCCCCTGCCTTTGGATAAACACTGTTCTGGCATCTGGTGTCTAATGTCTGGCATCTTAAACTTTAGTTAATAGCGGGCTGCATGGTTGTCTACCCCGTACATTTGAGGGAATGATACTACACATTCTGCTTTTCTTGTTTTGGATAATTCCTTCTCAGCCCCATTGTCATGGCGATGAGCAAACAGGTTCAAGTATAGGAGATAGCCTTACCGTTTATGTTTTCCTCCATGATGATTGTCTTATCAGCCAGTTTTATACGCTCGAATTGACGCGATTATATAATACGTATCACACTCAAAAGGTGGGTTTTGTAGGGTATTTTCCAAATTCCACTTCGACATCCGAACAAATTGATTCTTTTGCCAATGATTATAAAATCACTTTTCCACTCCTCCCGGACTATACTAAGGAGCTTACACGGAAATTCGGAATTACCGTAACGCCTGAAGTGGCGGTCTGGGATCATAGATCAAATCAAATGATCTACCGCGGTCGAATTGATGACAGCTACGTAAGGGTGGGAAAACGTAAAACGCATCCCCAGAACAGAGATCTGGAAAAGAGTATTGATTCGTGGCTGTTACACCAAAACGTCGAAACCCTTGTCCAAACTCAGGCTATCGGTTGTTTTATTAGCTTTACAGACTGAGAACGTAAGAACGTAAGAACGTAAGAACGTAAGAACGTAAGAACGTGAGAACGTGAGAACGTGAGAACGTGAGTGACGAGTGACGAGACGTAAATCGTAAATCGTAAATCGTAAATCGTAAATCGTAAATCGTAAATCGACTATTCAAGGTTTTGTATAAAAAATAAATTTTATGGTTATGAGAATACTATTGTCCTTTTCTTTTCTCCTCTCCTTTGCCACTTTTGTTTTTGGTCAGGAGGTGACCTTTACTAAGGATATCGCTTCAATCATCTATAACAATTGTACAAAGTGTCACAGGCCTAATGAAATTGGTCCGTTTCCTTTGACCAATTATGAAGAGATCGAGCCTTGGGCGAATATGATCAAATATGTAACCGCTATTCGTTACATGCCACCATGGAAAGCGGATCCTGAATACTCAAGATTCCAGGGAGAGCGATTTCTCACGCAAGAGCAGATAGACCTGATTGCTGAATGGGCAGACAACGGCGCACCTTATGGCAATGCTTCTGAGGAACCAGATGTTCCGGAATTTCCAACCGGATCTCAAATTGGGACTCCTGACCTGGTGCTACATATGGCACAGGGTTATGAACATTATGGTGGAAATTCGGATGAATACAGAGTATTTGTATTGCCCACCAACTTAACGGAGGACAAACAAATATCTACTGTTGAATTACGTCCTGGAAACTCAAAAATCTTGCATCATGCCTTATTTGGTTATGACGATACCGGGGAGGCCCGGTTACTCGATCAGGCTGATCCAAAATATGGATATGATGGATTTGGTGGCTTTGGTTTGAATTCAGTGTTGGAAAATATGTTTCCGGGTTATGTGCCTGGTCAAAAACCTATTCCTTATCCGGAAGGTTTAGGGCAGATACTTCCAAAGGGTTCAGATATCCTCATGCAGGTACATTATGGACCAACACCATTTCCTGCAGTTGATAGTTCGACTATTAATATTTTCTTCAAGAAAGAACCTGTGGTACGTCAGGTGCAGAATTTTATATTTCTTCCCTTCGACCCATATATTACGAACGGTCCTTTTATCATGCCGGCCAATACAGTGAAAACATTTCATTGTCAATTTACCACCCCATTAAAGGTCAGCCTCTTTGCGATTTGGCCCCACGCACATTTGCTCAATCAATCATTTGAGGTGTACACGGTGGATGTGCATGGTGATACTACCAACCTTATCCGAATACCTGAATGGAATTTTAACTGGCAAGGATCTTATAATTTTAAAAAGTATATAATTCTGGATGTTGGTACGACGATTCATGTGTATGCCACGTATGACAATACCGCTAACAATCCAAGTAATCCGAATAGTCCACCTAAGTTTGTTACATGGGGTGAAAAGACAACGGATGAGATGTTGTTTCTCCCGATTTCATTTGTGCCCTATTTCCCGGGTGATGAAAATGTAGTCTTTGAAGAAGAAACTACAGCTGTCGATGATCCTACTATTAGTTTTGTCAATCATTATCTCGCACCTGTCACGCCTAATCCCGCTACAAATAATGCCTACATTAATTTCGTCCTTGAGCAATCCGATCACATCAGTCTCCGCGTGATGGATATGCAAGGAAATGTCATCAGCAACATCGCCAATGATGAATGGATGCTGGCCGGTGCACACACAAAAAGCCTTGATTTGAATACATGGCCAGCAGGAGCTTATTTTGTGCAGATGCTTGGTACCAATTTTACGCAGGCTCAGAAAATGATGGTAGTGAAATAAAAA
>JAGOIB010000139.1 GCA_017995875.1 Saprospiraceae bacterium | reverse complement strand
ACTTAACTACCGCACATCACACAACCCTCTTCCATCGTACACACTGGACCGGATGCAACATCCATCGCTGGTGTCATGTTGTCAAGGCTGTTACTCATCTTTGGTTCGTTCTGCCTTGGCTCTTCAAACGCAGTATCTACACTGTTCATCTGATTAGCATTGACATATTTACGTTGGTGCTTTTCACTGAGTGAAAATTTGATAGGCTCGACAGCAGCTTTTGATCTCAGATAATACATACCCGTCTTCAAGCCCTTCTGCCATGCGTAGAAATGCATGCTGGAAAGTTTGGCCATGGTTGCATTCTCCACGAAGAGGTTCAAGCTCTGGCTCTGGCAAATAAAGGCTCCCCTATCCGCTGCCATATCAATGATCGCCTTTTGGCTGATCTCCCACACGGTCTTATAACGATCTTTCAACTCCTGCGGCAAACCTTCAATATGCTGCACACTTCCATTGCTGACGATCAGCGCCTCCTTCATTTCTTCATCCCAAAGGTTGAGACGAATCAGATCATTGAGCAAGTGTTTGTTGACGACGATGTACTCACCTGATAAAGTACGGCGGGTGTATATATTACTTGTATAAGGCTCGATACACTCATTGTTGCCCAGTATCTGGCTTGTTGACGCAGTAGGCATTGGCGCTAGCAATAAACTGTTGCGCATACCGGTCTTCTTGATATTTGCCTTGAGTTCTGCCCAGTTCCAACGATCGGATGGCTCCACTCCCCACATGTCATACTGCAACTCTCCTTTACTTGCAGGTGAACCTTCAAAGCTTTCATATGAACCTTCCCTTTGTGCGATCGCATTGGATTCAGTAACTGCAGCAAAATAGATGGTCTCGAATATCTCTGTATTTAATTTGCGTGCTTCAGGACTATCAAAAGCAAATCCCATCAGGATAAATGCATCTGCGAGACCTTGAACCCCGATACCTACAGGACGGTGACGCATGTTACTATTACGTGCTTCAGGGATTGGATAATAGTTGACATCAATCACCTTGTTGAGATTACGTGTCACCACGCGGGTGATTTCGTACAACTTGTCATGATTGAATACGCCGTTGTCAACAAACTTTGGCAAGGCAAGTGAAGCGAGGTTACATACTGCGACTTCATCTGCAGATGTGTACTCCATGATCTCAGTACACAAGTTTGAAGACTTGATGGTACCCAGGTTTTTCTGATTGCTCTTCTTGTTGGCTGCATCTTTGTACAGCATATAAGGTGTTCCGGTTTCGATCTGGCTTTCGATGATGGCGCTCCAGATCTCCTGTGCTCTTACCACTTTCCGGGCACGGCCTTCTTCTTCATATTTGTGATACAGGGCTTCAAATTCTCCGCCATAGGTATCACAAAGTCCAGGTGCTTCATTGGGACAGAAGAGAGACCAGTTCTCATTGTTTTTGACACGCTCCATGAACAGGTCAGAAATCCATAGGGCATAGAAAAGATCGCGTGCGCGTTGCTCTTCTTTCCCATGATTCTTTTTAAGTTCAAGGAACTCCATGATGTCAGCATGCCAAGGCTCGAGGTATACTGCAAAAGCTCCTTTGCGTTTGCCTCCACCCTGATCTACATAACGGGCAGTGTCATTAAATACTTTCAGCATCGGGATGATACCATTGCTGGTACCTCCTGTGCCTTTGATATAACTACCGGTAGCACGGATATTATGAATGCTCAATCCAATACCACCTGCTGACTGGCTGATCTTAGCGCAACGGCTTAGTGTCTCGAATATGCCTTCGATACTATCATCCACCATACTCAATAGGAAGCAACTGCTTAATTGGGGTTTAGGGGTGCCCGCATTGAATAAGGTAGGTGTCGCGTGGATAAACCATTTCTCAGACATCAGGTGGTATGTCTCAATAGCTGAAGTGATGTCTTCACCATGGATACCAACCGATGCGCGCATCAACATATGCTGAGGGCGTTCTACGACCTTACCTCCCATGCGAAGCAGGTAAGAACGTTCCAATGTCTTGAAACCAAAATAATCGAATGTAAAATCACGGTCATAGATGATAGCGCTATCCAATTGATCCGCATTACGACGGATGATATCCATCGTAACATCGCTGATCAGGCCTGCTTTTTTGCCATTGACGGGATCAACATAATTGTATAAACCATCCATCGTCTCACTAAAAGACTTGTTGGTGTTCTTATGCAGGTTAGAAATCGCAATCCTGGAAGCGAGCAGTGCATAATCGGGATGAATAGCGGCCATGGTTGCTGCTGTCTCTGCTGCGAGATTGTCCAGATCAGAGGTGCTGACACCATCATAAAGGCCTTCAATAACCTTCATGGATATCTTGATCGGATTGACATGATCAGACAAACCATACACGAGCTTTTTGACACGTGCAGTGATTTTATCAAAACTTACTTCTTCTCGTTTGGCGTTTCGTTTAATGACTTGCATAAAGGGGAGGTATTAAATATGTTAGAGGGGAGATTTATTAGTTAGAAACTAGTAGTTAGTAGTTATGTGTTCGGTATTCAGTAATCGGTATTCAGTTTTTTAATTTGGAAGGTTTGAATTATAAACTTCTTAATTCGTTATTCCTTATTCGGTATTCGTCATTCTAAAAGTCTTCGTTGATCGAGAAGATCTGGTCTTCACGGTTGCCCATGACACCGGCTTTCTGATAATCTCCTACTCGTTTTTCGAAGAAATTGGTTTTTCCGGCGATGGAGATAAGTTCCATCCACTGGAAAGGATTTTCTGCATTGTACACTTTAGGTTGGCCTAAAGACACCAGCAGGCGGTCTGCAACGTATTCAATGTACTGGCACATCATATCTGCATTCATACCGATCAGTTTGACAGGGAGTGCATCAGAAACAAAATCCTTTTCGATTTCCACTGCATCTGTGATGATATCCTTGACAATCTCCGGAGAGAGACGGTTGACGATATGATTGTTATAGAGCAGGCAGGCGAAATCGCAATGCATACCCTCATCTCTTGAAATCAATTCATTTGAAAAAGTAAGTCCCGGCATCAGGCCTCTTTTCTTGAGCCAGTATATGGAACAGAATGATCCTGAAAAGAAGATGCCTTCAACTGCTGCAAAAGCAATGAGCCTTTCCTGGAAATTTCCCTTGCTTATCCAGCGTAGTGCCCAGTTGGCTTTCTTCTTGACACAATCGAGCGTATCGATGGCATTGAAGAGATAATCTTTCTCTTTATTATCCTTTATATAAGTGTCGATAAGGAGGCTGTAGGTCTCAGAGTGGATATTTTCCATCATGATCTGAAAGCCATAGAAGAATTTAGCCTCGGTATATTGTACTTCACTCACGAAATGGTCGGCAAGGTTTTCATTGACGATGCCATCACTGGCGGCAAAGAAAGCAAGGACATGCTTTATAAAGTGGCGCTCATCATCATTGAGTTTGTGTTGCCAGTCATGGAGATCCTGCTGAAGATCAATTTCTTCAGCTGTCCAGAAGTTGGCTTCGGACATTTTATAGAACTTCCAGATATCATGGTGTTGTATAGGGAATATGACGAAACGACCCGGGTTGTTACGGAGAATCGGCTCAATCTGTGTCGCTGTCAATGTTTCTTCTTTCATTTCTTTTACTGCTTTAGGTTCAATCATTTGTCTTCAGGCCATTTTCACCAGAGGTGTCTATCCCAAGGCTCTCTCTGGGGGGCGTTCCGGCCGGAGACAGCAATTTCCCGAATGAATACCGTCTTTTTACGGTAATCTCAGGTCGGTGATAAATCCCTATATGGTTAAATAGGTACTCAAATCAGAGGAGAAGGCGTTTTTTGGCTTGGATACGGATACACCCCCGATTTGATGGCTCTAAATAAATGAAGTTTTTATTTAATATGAAAACATTTTATCCACATCATGTGGAAAAAATGTATAATATGTTGAAATAGTGATTCCTACACAGATAAAAAAAAGATGCGGGTGTGTAAAACTTTTTGAAAATCCACGGTGAAGCCAATGTAAAGTCAAATAATGAAGAAAAAAGTGCCAAAACAGGCACACTTTCCCCCTTTTTTCCCTATGGGAAACCCACATTTACATATTTGAAAAGGAACAGAAGTGTTCAGAAGATATTCTTCCGGCGGAAAAACCATACCAGAAGCAGGCTAGCCAGGCCAGAGATCAATAACACAATGTAAAAAGCCCCCGGAATGCTCTCAAAAGGGATTTTGACGTTCATCCCAAAGAAACTGGATACCAGTGTCGGTACCATGAGTATAATCGTGATCACCGTCAACCTTTGGATAAACGTATTCAGGTTATTGGACACAATGGACGTATAAGCCTCCATGGTCCCACTAAGGATGTTTGCATATATATTGGCCATACTCAGCGCCTGGCCATTGTCAATGATCACATCTTCAAAGAAATCAGCCTCTTCTTCATTCTCCCCAAGCCTCAAAAAGTCTGTCCGCTTGATCTTGATCTTCAATAGTTCATTAGATCCAAGCGCATTGACAAAATAGACAAGACTCTTCTCGATTCGCAGGAGTTGCTTGAGTTCGGAATTGCGACTCGAATCGTAGAGTTCTTTCTCTATCACATTTCGTTTGAGATTGAGCTTCTTGAGGCTGTCCATAAACCGTAACACGTTCTGCTCGAAGATCTGGAGCACAAACATCTGTTCATTGGCCGGATCAAAGCCCTTGACACGCCCATCAATAAATCTTTGGATAATAGGATTCTCATGTGGGCCTATCGTCAGGACATGATCCTGGGTCAGGATGATACCAATCGGGGCCGTGATGTACATGGCCTCATTTTCGGTATCGATTTCATTGAGCATAGGGGTATTGACGAGGACAAGGCGCACGTCATCTTCACGTTCATAACGGGAGCGCTCATCAATATCCAGTGAATCCGTCAGAAAATCTATTGGTATGGACAACTCGTCCGCCAGGACTTCGAGTTCGTTGTCCTCAAAGGGTGGCGTTACATTGATCCAACAGGAAAGTACAGGCTTGTCCAGTTCGATCAGACGTCCGTCCTCGATGTGATAATACCTGGTCATAACAACTACTGCTTTCCATTTACGGATGAATAATTTTGTTCAGCGCCCAAAGGTAATTAAAAGGATAAGGCGAAGGCTAAGGCGGAGGAAAAAAAAGGCGGAGGCTAAGACGAAGGCTGAGAAAAAAAAAGGATAAGGCGAAGGTTGAGGAAAAAAGGTGGTACGGAAGAAAGGTGGAAAGGCGGAACGAAGGAAAAGGTAAAGCGATAGATTCTTACCCCCTTTTAGGGGGCCAGGGGGTAAAAGCGAAAAGGTCATTTTTGTATTTCTCCAAAAGGGTTCCGATGCCTGGGACGTTGAGGGCCCACTGTAGCGGCATATTATTTTTCCATCGATAGTAGTCTTCAATGATATCTGCCTGTTGTTCATAATTGAAGGCCGTCAATCCTTTTCCTTCACCATATTTCATCAATGGCTCCAAGCCTCCGTAGTTATAGCCACCTCCCCACTTCTGAGCCCATATGGATTCACTTATATAGACACTTCCATTCTGTTGGAATTGCCAGATATGGACAAGCTCATGTATGAAAATAAAATCCGGCAGATCCTTGTAATAATTGATGGTGTGAAAACTGACATAGG
>JAGOIB010000028.1:11926-21365 GCA_017995875.1 Saprospiraceae bacterium | reverse complement strand
ATCCGTACAGGATACCGAGCCGTAACTGAACTCAGCATTGATAATAGAATTGAATACACCAATGGTTTTAGTGATGGTGTCAAAGCAAATAAAATCGCTATCCCTGACAAACAATGTCACATCATAAAAACCTTCTTCGTCGTATGTATAGGTAGGACTAAATGCTGTAGATGAATCACTTTGAGGATTGCCTGTATCAAAAACCCATAAATAGCGATCCGCATTCTGGGACAGATTGGTAAAAGGCACTGAAAGGCCATTACAATTTAATTCCGGGGCAGAGAAATCCGCCACCGGTACATCGCGGCAGTCCCGGACATTGTATTGAAAGTCAACCCGTGTTTCACATAGTTGAACCCCATCCCTGTAGGAAGTAACGACAATAGTGATGACAAACTGACCAATTGTATTTGGTGTTCCGGTAATCCTTCCGGTTACAGGATCAATAACCAAAGGCACGCCTCCCATGATATTGGCCAGACTGTAAGGTGGTCTCCAATTAATCAGGTTATACGGAGGAGGATTTGGAGGTTGGGGCATGTTATTCACAATATCACCTCCGCTATAAGGTGTGGCGAAACTGAATCCAAGTGAATCGCCATTCACATCAAAGGCATTTGGAATAAAATCAATAGGCTTATTGACACATATATAAATCGGTGGATAATCCCCGATCTGTGGTGAACTTTTACAAACGTTTTGCGCTGTGGCTGACATTTCGGTGAGGATTGTCATACCTGTACTAATCGGATTGAGGATGTTATTGACAGAACCGTTCCTGCAACAGCGCTGATACACCATTTGATACCCGTTTTGCCAAAAAGGAAGAAATACGGTGTCCACATAAGTTGTTTGGTGTACACACACCGGATTACCTGCGATACTACAATCACTGACTAAAATCTGATTGAGTGTGTCATCATGATTGAATGGCATAAACAACTGGCCACCGAAGCCGACAAATGTCAAAGGTTGATTGGTCGTTGCATCAAAGAATCCAATTGAAGCAGGATCATCAAACTGAGCATCCGCGGCACCAAGCAGACAGTCCCTCCGAAGAGAGAGCCTGATTTCATATTGGTTATTCCCGAGGCAACGGTACGTAAGATGACCTCCTACAATATGTGTTGCTTTCGCTTCCTGACCGGAAAATAAGAGCAAGCTGCACAGCATTGCAGCTATGCGCAGGACTTTTTTACCATTACTCAGAATATCAGCTATAGTTACTTTCATGTCGATTAATACTTTATTTCAACAATTTCAACACGTCTTTCCTCGGAAGCTTCCGGGCTGTAAATTGATTTTCGTTTATTCTTACGATCATCACTGACAGTAGGAGGCGCAGTTTCCTCACCAAAGGACTTTTCAGCCACGACGAGGTCACCTGATTCCATATATTTCCAAAGTATTCCACCCTGGAAGACTTTAAATTCATTCTGTATACTTGAAATTCTACGTTTACCCAGCTTCAGGTTATACTCAGCAGATGCAAGCGGACTTGTATATCCTTTCAGGAATATAGAGATCTGTTTTCCATCACGCAGATATTGTTCAAGGATATGCATCAGGATATCTAATTCACGCTTTCCTTTGGGCAGGGAATCCGTAAAGAAACCTGATATAGCTTGTATAGCCATATCCTTTTCTTCAGGAGCCGATCCGTCCCCATATTCCTTTGCAAACAGATCTTTACGTGCTGCGTAAGCATCATAGGTCTCCAGATATCTTACATCAGTTCGTTCAGCAGTACTTGGTCCCGGCTCATCATTATCAAAATATATTTTTGAGAACAAAAACACTTCAATTTTGTCGACTTCCAGAAACAGATCCACGATAATTGTATCTGTGAATACCGGTACTGAATCTCTCTTATCCATATGAGGAGTAAGAGCAAGAATGCGCTGCAAATTTGGATCTGAAGTATTAAATGCTTCTGAATCTCCCTGATATCCTTTCTTGGTTCCGGTGGCTATCATGTCCTTGTCAAGTTCGACAGGGAACAAATATTGTATAGCTGTAAACTCCTCCCTTACTTTCGGCGTTCCATTCGGTTGTTCCGCTACACTCACTCTTACACCTGGCAGAGGCTGTGCATTAGCACCTTTGTAGGTCTCAAATGTTCTGACCAAAAGGACTACATCCCGTTTTGGTTTTGTAATGCGATAGATATCAAAACAACAAGCTTCATCTTCAGGAGAGAGATACATGGAACCCAAACGATTGGAAGAAAAATAACCGTCTTGTCCATCATCTGACAAGCTATAAAAAGCATCATCTAAGCTGCTATTAATGGGAGCGCCAAGGTTAACAATAGTGTCCCATATCCCTTCATTATTTTTTATACTATAAATATCAAGTCCACCAAATCCCAGGTTACCTTCTGAACTAAAATATAATGTGTTTGAACGCCTATGGTAAAAAGGAGAGTAATCACTACCTTCTGTATTGACTGTCATTAAATTTTCAGGTGTGGTAAAATTGTCCTTTCCTGCTATGTAGCAATACCAAATATCAAGCTTGCCTTTCCCACCTGGCCGATCAGAAACAAAATAGAGCATCTCTCTTTTAGAAACAGGATCGTAACCTACATGAGGTTGTGTATTAGTATAACCGGCCATGTTGATTGGTTCCGGTAATTTTTGTGCAAGTCCGTACTCACCATCCACTATGTCCCTGTAATAAATATCACAGCGGATATCATGGCCATTGACATAATCGCAGAGGGTATAAAACACTCTGTCCTTAGCACCATTGAATGCTGTGTGCGAAGTATGAAGATTTGGATCATTGAGTATGGTATCAACGACACCGATGGAATCATTTTTACTGATCAGGATTTTAGAATATGGACGTTCAGGCAGATTGGCACTATCCATTCCTAAGAATCTAAGGGAGCTATAGTAGAGAAGATTTTCTGTTTGATAGCCACCGAATTCTGAGAAGGTAGTATTGACTTCAGGTCCAAGATGTACCAGTGTCAGCAACGTGTCTTTATTGTCAAGTTCTCTGATCGCCCAGTTACAAATTTCAATATGCTTTTGTGCGTTCGCAGTCAGTTCAGGGTCTTCGCCACTGTGTTCGGATAAGTAAATCGTATACTGATCAAGGGCTTCCTGGTATTTGCCTAAGCGTTCTTTGACGGTTCCAAGCCAGTAACTGTTGGCAGGATAGTCATTGGCGGATGAACTGCTGTCTACTTCCGAATAATATTTCTCGGCCATGGTAAAGGCGGAGTAATGACGTGCTGCTTCAGCAAGATTATAGGTGTGAACCGTATTATTAGGCTCGATCTCATGGGCAATCCTGAGAAAATTGTACGCAGTATAATAATCCTTTTTCTCAAAAGCCTCCTGAGCACCTTTTGCGTAGGCGTTCAATGTTTGTCCGCTGGCCTCACAGGTAAGGATCAGTGCGAACAAGGAGATTAGTATATGTAGACGCTTCATTTTTGTAGTAGTTAGCAATTGTACGCGGATCAGAATATGGTACAAACCTTGGTTTGCTTGAGCGGACATAATTTTTTATACGTATAGGTCAGGAAAAATTCAGGTCCACCTTTTCCATCAGTTGCAGCTTCAAATGGAGATGTATTCATGTCATAACTGAACCCGCCTTTCCATCCATCATAACCAAAGGCAATCATAGGTATAAGGGCATCTTCCAATCTGGTAGCCAGCCCAAGTTGAAGTTCAACCTCCCTTGCTTTTTTGTTACTGATGTGAATAATCGCACCACCACCCAAAACAGTTTCCGTGTAAGGACCCTGATCCTGGTACAAGGCATTACCATACAGATCGATGATATCGGCGAGTTTTAATATACCCATGGCGTATATGGACAACCGGATCGGTAGCGCAGCATCCACAAGCGGATTTTCATAAAAAGTATATTTCGGTTGATTTAAATGGAAAGCGCCAACACCTACATCCAATTTTGTTCTATCCTGGCCCTGTACCCGACCATTGACTCCGGCTCCCATGTCAAGAAAAGTAAAACTTGTCCTATCAAAAAACTCGCCTGAACCAAGGGTTGGGTCAAAAACGGTTCCATTCCATTGATTATCCCATTCAAGGTCCTTTTGACTAAAAGACCGCTGTCCAAGACCAAGATAAGCACCACCCCCTACGAAAAACCCTTTCCCGAGTGGCAGTGTGTATGACCCGTTAACAGTAAGGCTGGCAAGACTAAGTTGAGACTCTCCGGCCTGATCATAGTTGAAAAGTACGCCTCCTGAGAAAAATCCCTTTTCACTAAAGCATTTCCGGAAGTTCATGTCATAGCTGCCTGAGAACGTCAGGTAGTCAACAGGTACTGAAAAGTACTGTTGTTTATGCACCAGGGAGACTTGCTTGTCCCCGTTAAACATCCCTGTTAGGGCTGGGTTGATCTGGAGACGATCAAACTGGTATTGGGACAGATGGACGTCCTGAGCATTAATACAATTAATGGTCAGGACATAAAAAATTAATCCTGTTATAGATATCTTCATGTTCATGTCGGATTCACAGGTTTGATATAAATATAAAAAAATATATCTAAATCATTAAATTACAATAACATATATCAATTGATATGTATTAATATACGCATCAATACAAGTACAGCAAAAACTGTACTCATTCTTTCATTTTGTTCTGTAAAGGGTTGTGAGGGTAGTTGGCCAGAATTCAAATTCCTGGCAGTCCAGGAGGAGATGAATGATTTAAAGATAATATTTTTTCTTTCAAAACAAATTTTCAGGGTAATTATTTGAAAGTAACATTATTGAATCCAGACACCTAAGGCGTTTTGTACCTTTCCCCATATGATCATACTCAATGAGAGCCAAATTAGGGCATGGGATGCCTATACCATTGCCAAAGGCATCAGTTCCCTCGATTTGATGGAACAGGCAGCGGTCGCGGTTGTAGACAAACTTGATCTCCTCCTGGGTGAGGAGGACCAGGAAGTCCTGATCGTTTGTGGCAATGGCAATAATGGTGCGGATGGCCTTGCGATAGCCAGGCTCCTGGTAGACCTGGACTATATCGTTGATGTCTATGTCAATCTTGAAGGAGACCACACACCGGAATGGAAAGCCAATTATGAGCGCCTCATGGCCAAGGAGCCGGAACACCTTGAAATCTATACCAACTGGAAGCCTGACGAAATTGAATTGAGCCCCTCAGGAACTATCATTGATGCAATGTTTGGTACAGGTTTGAAAAAACCACTGGCCGGAACCTGGCTGGAGATTGCTAATTGGATCAATGAACAGAGTAATCTGACCGTCGCTGTCGATATGCCCAGCGGACTCTATGTCGACAAAGCACCCGATGGAGAAGTGGTGTATGCTGACCTCGTCCTCACTTTTCAATGTCAAAGACTTGCATTTATGATGCCGGAGAGCGAACCACATTTTGGAGAAGCGCTGGTTTGCAATATTGGATTATCTGACACATTCCTGCTTGAACATGATATCCGGAGTTTTGAATTGACCTATTATTACCTTCTTCCCTTCCTGACTGACAGGAACCGATTTAGTCACAAGGGAGATTACGGCCATGGCTTCCTGATAGCAGGTAGCCTCGGCAAAGCTGGTGCGGCTGTATTGTCTGCGGCAGCTGCCATGCGTTCCGGCCTAGGACTTCTAACTGTTCATATTCCGCATCGTTTGTATTCCATAGTTCAGTCAGCTGTACCCGAGGCGATGGTGGTCCTTGATAAAAACGAATTTTATTTTTCAGGATGTTCCTTTCCAGAGAAAATTGCGGCAATTGGATTAGGTCCGGGCTTATCAACTAATCCTGAAACTGTTCAGGCCATTGAAAACCTATTGAACTCCAAAATCAATGTCCCGATGGTGTGGGACGCTGATGCACTCAATATCCTTTCTAAAAGAAAAGACCTGCTGGATAAACTTCCAGCCGGTAGTATTATCACTCCCCATCCCGGTGAATTTGATCGGTTGTTTGGTGAGCAGGATGATCATTACAGCAGATATCATACGGCACAAAAAGAAGCTCAGCAACGTAAAATAAATATTGTCCTGAAAGGTGGCATTACCATCATATGCCAATCCAATGGTGTAAGTTTTTTCAATACACGTGGTAATCCAGGCATGGCTACTGCCGGAAGTGGTGATGTGTTGACAGGTATTATCCTGGGTTTGCTGAGCCAAGGCTATTCCTCCGATTATGCTTCTCTCCTTGGAGTTTACCTGCATGCAAGTGCGGGTGATCTGGCGGTTGAAGACCAGGGTTACGAATCGTTGATCGCGTCTGATATTGTAGAATATTTAGGTGAAGCCTTCGAAGAGTTACGCCACCGGGAATCAGATATTGATGAAGCAGCAGAAAAAGATGTCTAAGATTATAGTATTGACCGGCGCAGGTATCAGTGCAGAAAGTGGCATAAAGACCTTTAGGGATGCAGGAGGATTATGGGAAGGATATAAGGTGGAGGATGTTGCTACTCCGGAAGCCTGGCATCGACAACCTGAAGTTGTACTTCAGTTTTATAATGAACGCAGAAAACAACTTCTTGAAGTAAGTCCGAATGCAGCCCATTTCGCGTTGGCGGATTTAGAAAAAAATCATGATGTCACAATCATCACACAAAATGTGGATGACCTGCATGAGCGGGCAGGCAGCAAGAAGATCATTCATCTGCATGGAGAATTATTAAAAGCACGAAGTACTAAATACGAAGATCTGATTTACGATTGCATCACGGATCTCCACCTGGGAGATGTGTGTAAAAAAGGATTTCAATTACGTCCGCACATCGTATGGTTTGGCGAAATGGTGCCTATGCTTGAACCAGCGATAGATACAATTCGTGATGCCGGCATTGTATTAGTCATCGGCAGCAGTATGCAGGTTTACCCAGCAGCCAGTCTCGTTGCATATGCCCCACTTGATGCAATGATTTATTACATAGATCCAAATCCGCAGGTGAATTATGAATTAGGGAGAAGGCGGAATCTGGAGATTGTTGCCAAGAAGGCGACTGTAGGGGTTGAGGAGGTAATAGCAAAGCTGTAAAATCAGTGTCGAGTGTACAGTTTCGAGTTTCGAGATGCCCACCTCGAGGTCCATTGTTTGAAAGCCATGGCAATTCAATATGTTCAATCAATCTTGACTAAAGTTCCACGGCTTGAAAGCCGCGGCAATTCAAAATAATAATTCAATCTACACTGTTATTGCATTGCTTGAAGCTTGTGGCAATTCAACAAACCTTTTACAACTCAATACTATCCACTCGAAACTCGAAACTGTACACTCGAAACTTACTTCAGCGGCTCTATCTTCTTAAACAGCGGCCAGTTCAAGCCATTGATATACTCTTTAAAAGGAGCCCAATCAATGGTGAGAAAGTCATTGACGGCCATCACATTTTTGGCTACTTCCTTTTTAGTTTGTGACAACATATCTCTTGCGTTGGCACCGGGATCGCCTAAAGAAGAATTGAGATAATTTCCTGAGTTGGAAAGGTAGCGGCCCAGATTGATTTCGCTGGTAATACCTTTGACATCTTCAGGCTCCATAAATTTCATCTCCAATTCACTTAGTTTTTTATTAAGGGCTTTTGTCTTCTCCTTAATCTTGGTTTGAATGCTGTCCGGCGCATTGACCTGCATGGATTCAATCATCTTCATATCCTTACGCACATCCTGTAGCGCCTGGAAAGCCCTTTGTGAAAGATCAACTTCCTTATAAAATTCTTCAAACACTTTATTTCTTGCCTCGAGATCTGATGCTGTAATATTCAATCTGGGATCTAACCTCACCTTAACCAATGTTGAATCCTTATGACCATTGAATATGCCAACCAATTTATATTCTCCGGGCATTACATACTGACCGGATGGATCATCAGCATCTTTGGCAGGTTCACTCCTGGATGGATACCTGACCCCTTTTTTACTCATATCCCACCCTACTCTGTTCCAACCTTCTTTGAGCTTTTGATTGATGTATCTCAAGGTGTCTCCATTGGCACCAAATACATAAAGTTTTAGTAAGTCCTTATCCTTTTCCGCTTCCTTTTTCTTGAGCGAGTCAGCGGCTGTCATCACTGGTTTAGCTTCCTCAATTGAAGGATCAGTTTTCTTTTTCAATTTACCTGATTCAGATTGCGACTCAATAGTCTTTAATGTATCCTTTTTGACGGCAGGCTTAACGTAGACAGGCAATACAACGCCACCTCGCCTGTTATCTCCTTTAAATTCCGCATCAGCTGTAAACCTTATCCCATCCACTGAGCGGTATTCAGCTTGTGTCGCTTCAGAAACTGGAAAGATTGTAAAAGATTTATCGAGGACTACCCGATTGGTCGCTAATTGTCGCAGTGTTAGCAGATCGTCCACGACCCACAATGCCCTTCCAAAGGTTGCGATGGCAAGACTTTGATCTGTCGTATGAATTTTTAAATCCATCGTAGAAACGCGTGGAAATACTTTCGCCGGAAATCTTGACCAATTATTTCCTTTATCGGTACTGAGATACAATCCATCATCTGCACCTAAAAAGAGAAGACCTGGAACCACCGGATCCTGGACTATGCATTGCACAAAAGATGTCACTTGTGCGTCGGTGACAATCTTCGTCCATGTTGCTCCAAAATCAGTAGTGTGATAAGCATACGCTTTCTGATCATTTTTTCTGTATTGATTCACTACGACAAATGCCTCACCCGCCTGATAGGTTGAAACTTCTACTTGCGGAATCCATGCGCCAGCAGGGCATCCGGGAAGACGGGTGATAACATTCGTCCATGTGTTACCTCCATCACGTGTCAACTGCAGATTGCCGTCATCTGTACCAACCCAAATAACTTTTGGATCAATCGAACTTGGGGCAATACATATTATCGTTGTGTGGTTTTCAGCATTCGTGGCATCGAGTGTGAGTCCACCGGATTTATTTTGTTTTTGTTTTAATGTATCGTTGGTCGTTAAGTCTGGTGAAATGATCTGCCATGTTTTACCACAATCAATACTTCGATGCACAAACTGGCTGCCATAATAAATACCACAATCCTGGCCGGGTATTGCAGCGATGGCAGCATTCCAATTGTAACGTAGTGGAATACCATCCGGATGAACCGGTTTCACAAATTCATTAAACCCTGTTTCGCGGTCATAGTAGGTAAGATTGCCACCCTGGCTCATGGCCCATCCATACCTGGTATCCGATAATTTAGGAAGCACATCAAAGCCGTCCCCAAAGTATAATTCACGCCAATCCTGATTGCGGATACCACCGGCCTTCAAAACAAAGGATGGACCTACCCATGAACCATTGTCCTGCATACCGCCATAGATATTGTAAGGATAGTCGTTATCAACATTGAGGTGATAAAACTGGCCTGCAGGAATATTGCTGCAGAAGTACCAGTTGCGACCGCCATCCCTTGAAATATTAAATCCTCCATCATTTCCATCCATTATATAATT
>JAGOIB010000028.1:7517-11826 GCA_017995875.1 Saprospiraceae bacterium | reverse complement strand
AAGGATAGTCGTTATCAACATTGAGGTGATAAAACTGGCCTGCAGGAATATTGCTGCAGAAGTACCAGTTGCGACCGCCATCCCTTGAAATATTAAATCCTCCATCATTTCCATCCATTATATAATTCGGATTGTCCGGATGAATCCAGAATGCATGATGATCCGGATGAACGCCTTTGCCATAATCAAGAATGGTTTCAAATGTGCGTCCGCCGTCTTCACTCTTGGAAACATAGGAATACAAATTCCAAAGCCTGTTCTCATTGATAGGATCAACATAGATTTCATGGTAATAAAAAGGCCTTCCACCAATGTTCTTAGTTGATACAAGTGACCAATGTTCTCCTCCATCGGTGCTCTTATAAAGTCCATTTTCTTTAGCCTCGATTATTGCGTATACGATATCGGGTTTTGAGGGTGCGATAGCTAATCCAATTCTACCTAGCTGTCCTTTTGGAATACCTTCTTCCGACGTGATCTTCTTCCATTTTTCGCCTCCATCATATGTAATGTAAAGGCCTGAGCCATTTCCTCCGCTCTTAAAATCCCAGGGTGTCCGCATATGCTGATAAAGGGCTGCGATAATCTTTCGTGGATTTGTTGGATCCATCACCATATCAGCTATACCTGAAGTATCATTCGAATAAAGTATCCTGTTCCATGTATTTCCGCTATCTGTTGATTTGTATACGCCACGTTCAGGATTAGGTCCCCATTGGGATCCAGCTGCGCCAACATAAATCGTAGATGGATCATGAAAGTCAATCAATATCCTGTGTATGACACTGGTGTTGTTCAAACCCATGTTCATCCAGGTCTTTCCGCCATCCAGTGTTCGAAAAATTCCTTTACCACTATTCTGAGAGTTGCGGGGGTTTCCTTCTCCGGTACCAACCCATATTTCACTTGGGTTCTGCTGATTTATTTTTATCGCACCGATAGCAAGGGCCGGTTGATCATCAAATATGGGTTTCCATTCCAATCCACCATCCTTTGATTCCCACACACCACCTGATGCTGATCCGATATAAATGTGCTCAGGGGCACTATTGACAACATCAATCGCTGTGATACGTCCTGACATTCCAGCCGGGCCAATATTCCTAAACGTGAGCCCTTCCAGAATTTTCTCATCAAGAGGCTGAGCCAGTAATATAGAGGAGGTTAAACTTAAAAGGAGTGTATAAAAAGTTGACTTCATCATTCTATTGATAGTTAAACTGTTCACTTAAATTAATTTATTATTGGGATAAAGGCCATTCATTGTCTGCGCGGTAGATATCCACCATTCGTCTTGTAGGATCGATGACGATCGATTTGATTTGCTCTATTCCATAGGGGAGATCAATTCTATAGTATGGATTGACCCAATCCCAATCAGGAAGAATTTTATTAGGTGGGCCTTGCGCAGGCGTTTCGGTTTTGAATCCTCGCATGATATCGAGGGGAATAGTATAATTGATCCTCGTGCTGTCACTGAGTTGTATGGAGACATCAATGGGCATTGGCATGGCAGCATCGCGTCGCAAAAGCACTATAGTCTCATTCGAATTACCCACTACTGTATCAACAGAATAGTCAATTGTCTTCGTACTATTAATCCAATAGTCTTTGTACCAATCAAGTTCAATGTCAGATGAAGTCTCCATCACCCGGATAAAATCATTCGCATCCGGATGCTTAAATTTCCAGGTGTTAAAAAAATCAAGCAACCCTTTGTCAAAGGCAGGTTTTCCAATGATGTATTCAAGTTGGTTTAAAAACAATGCTCCCTTTACATATCCGGCAGTATTATAAGCAGCACTGTTTTCGAAATAATCTGCATGGGTGGACATTGGTTCTTCAATTCCCTGATCCACCAGTGTGGTATATCCTTTATAAAATCCCTCATACAATAACGGTAATGGTTCGCCGGGAATAATACCCTTTGATCGCAGATGATTCATAACACGTTCTGCTGCATATTGTGTAAACCCTTCATCCATCCAATAGAAATAGCTTTCATTGAAACCCAGAACCATCTGGTACCAGCTATGCATGATTTCATGAACAGATACACCGACCAGACTTCCAATGGGCCTGTTGCCTGTAATCAAAGTCGCCATTGGATACTCCATTCCACCATCTCCGCCCTGAATAAATGAATAGACCGGATAAGGATACTGACCAAAATTGGCATTGATATATTTCAAGGCTTCTTCCATGATAGGAAGGAGGGATTCCCAGTTTTCTTTAAAGTTGCCCGAAGTCTTATAGAAAGCATGCAGTACAACACCATCAGCACAAACATGTGAATCATGCGAATAATCCCTGTCTGCGGCCCAGACAAAATCGTGGACACGATTGGCAATAAAATGCCAGGTCTGTTGACCGATGTTGCTTGCTTCTGTTGTGGAATATCCATGACCGATCGCCATTGCATTTTTTAAAACCCCTGATGCCGCTATTGTATAATCAGCGTCGATTGTTATCTGGACATCGTAATCACCCCATACGCCATAGAATTCGCGGCCTACGTAGGGATCGGCGTGCCATCCCTGCTCGTCATACTCACATAATTTGGGATACCACTGGGCCATGGAGAATTCGATTCCCTCATTATTATCACGTCCGCTCCGTCTAACAAATGCCGGAACCTGGGCTTCATATTCCATATAGAACCTGACGGTTTGCCCGGGTTTGATCGGTTTTGGGAGAGTAGCCTCAAGAATAGTTCCTACTATCTCGAAACTCAATGGTACACCATTGATCGTCAATTTTGTAATATGCTGGTATCCAATTTCATGGGGCATCAAGCGGCTGATACGGCTACCAATTCCCATGCCGGCTTTGGGTGAAGCCTGTGACCTGACATCCATTACGCTTCCTGGTTGGAAGGCGTTTAGATAGAGGTGGAAAAAGACTTTATTGAGCGATTCAGGCGCATTGTTTTTGTACTTAATGGTCTGAATACCCGTAAATTGGTTGTTATGGACATCCATTTTGATTTCCATATTGTACTTTACCTCTTGTTGCCAGTAACAGGGATGGGATTTTGCTTCAATTTCCGACAGAAAGAAGAAAAAACAGCCGCAGAAAAGACATATTTTAGCAAAATCGCACTGGTGCATAAAAAAAGTAATTACTTTGGAAAAGTAGTAAACATTTGAGGGGTAGTTAAATCCAATATCCCAATTGTGACCGTAATTATACTAACATGTATACTAATGGGAGCAGAATCATGATTATTCAGGATATTTGGATTCAATAAACTTATTACATTTGAAGTAAGATGAATCAGACCAGAACGCTTATTATTTGTTTGTTGATCGTTGGTATTGGAAGCCGGTTGATTCCCCATTACCCCAATTTCACTGCTATCGGAGCTGTTTCTCTCTTTGGGGCTGCTTTTTCAGGCCGTAGGAGTATTGCCATTGTCATTCCTTATCTGGTCATGCTACTCAGTGACATGATCCTCAATAACATCATCTATGCCTCTGTTTATCCTGATGATTACAAGAATTTTATATTCCTGTATCGTGGGGCTTTATGGAGTTATGCTGCATTTGGAATCATCGTCATCTTCGGGTATACCCTTTTCAGGAAAGGAGTTGATCTTCCAAAAGTGGTCTTTGGAGGCCTGGGAGCATCCTTGATATTTTTCCTTCTCTCCAACTTTGGCGTCTGGGCTACTACCGGGGCTTATCCTGTTAATTTTACCGGCCTTCTGGCTTGCTATACTGCCGGACTACCCTTTCTTATCAACCAGGTCTTTGGTGACCTGTTTTACAGCCTTGTCCTTTTTGGGGTAGCATTGCATGTGTTCCAGTTGAAACCGAAACGGCATTTGGCGTAATTATAAAGTTTCGAGTGACGAGTTTCGAGTTTCGAGAGAAAAAAGTATTCAGTAAGCAGTATTCAGTAAGCGGTATTGAGCCTTCGTCATTTTGCCCCTATACTTCGACCGGCTGATGCTCAACCTCGTGCTACAGCTCAGCAACCATCCCCTAAAGGGGACTTCACTCTTCGCTCTTCACTCTTCACTAAATTGGATCTCGCGCAAAGACAGTGTTACATTTTCTTAAATGTTCTCACGCGGAGACGCAGGCAATTTTTCACTCTTCACTTTTCATTTTTCACTCTTCACTTTTCACTTTTCACTCTTCACTTTTCACTCTTCACTCTTCACTCTTCACTCTTCACTCTTCACTCTTCACTCTTCACTTTTCACTTTTCATTCGTGGAATCCATTTGATTTCTTCAACGCCTTCCCTGTGGCCAAGCCAACGGGCGAGAACAAAAAAGAAATCTGAGAGCCGGTTGAGATATA
>JAGOIB010000028.1:0-7417 GCA_017995875.1 Saprospiraceae bacterium | reverse complement strand
TCTTCACTCTTCACTCTTCACTTTTCACTTTTCATTCGTGGAATCCATTTGATTTCTTCAACGCCTTCCCTGTGGCCAAGCCAACGGGCGAGAACAAAAAAGAAATCTGAGAGCCGGTTGAGATATAATATGATGATCGGTTCAACAGCAGAGGTATGGGAAAGCGTAACACATCTTCTTTCGGCCCTTCTGCAAACGGTGCGGGCCATATGAGCGGCACTGACAGAGAGGCTTCCACCGGGCATAATAAAATGCTTGAGAGGAGGTAAGGTCTCCTGCATCTTATCAATTGATTCTTCAATCAAGTGAATGTCTTCATCAACAAGATCCGGAGTAATCATGTCCTTACCTGGCTGGCTGGCGAGATTGGAGCCAACCGTAAATAGCCTGGATTGAATGGTTTGGAGCAGACTATCGATTTGTCTGTCGGGAATGGTGGACATCAACCATCCGATGACGGAATTCAATTCGTCAACGGTGCCGTATGCTTCGATCCGTATGTGATCCTTGGGCAACCTGGCCCCACCGAAGAGTCCTGTGGTTCCATCGTCTCCTGTCTTAGTGTAAATCTTGCTTGCCATTCGCTAAAAATACGAACTCAGGCGGATATGCTTGCTTCTGAACCTGCTGTGAGGTAGTTGGGATTGAGGGCATCCGATTCGACCAAACCATCCCGAAGTTTAACTACCCTGTGGGCATAAAGGGAAATATCAGGTTCATGTGTCACGAGGATGATGGTATTGCCCATGGCGTGGATTTTGCCAAATATGTCCATTATCTCGAGGGAGGTTTTGGTGTCAAGATTCCCTGTTGGCTCATCGGCCAGAATAATAGAAGGATTATTGACCAATGCCCTGGCTATAGCTACCCGTTGTCTTTGTCCACCGGACAATTCATTTGGCCGATGGCTCATGCGGTCTGAAAGCCCAACTTGTTCCATGACATGCTCAGCTATTTCTTCACGTTTTGATCGGCGCATTCCGGCATACACGAGCGGTAAAGCAACATTGTCAAGAGCTGAAAGACGAGGTAAAAGATTAAAGGTTTGAAACACAAAGCCTATTTCCTTATTACGTACAGCCGCAAGCTCCCCATCGCTCATTTCACTGACTAATTGATTGTTGAGATAATACTCGCCTGCAGAGGGCGTATCCAGGCAACCAAGGATATTCATGAGCGTACTCTTTCCTGAACCTGAGGGGCCCATGAGCGCTACATACTCATTTTTCTCTATCTGGAGTGAAATCGAACGGAGTGCATGAACTTTCTCCATTCCCATGATATAGGTGCGGGATAATTCACTGACTGAGATGATGGGTCTGACCTGTTCCATAGGTTCAAAAGTATGGTATTTAGAACTTGACGAAGCATTTATTTGGATAATTGGGTGCATTCAATCGCCGAAGGTTTTTATTTTACGACCTTATACCGTCGTTTAGTATACCAACTGATGCAGAAATCCAAGACATTGATCAAACATGTGGCCGTGGCCGGAAATATCGGGGCCGGAAAGACAACCCTTTCTACCCGGCTGGCCAAGCATTTCGGTTGGGAAGTGCATTATGAGGATACCACCAACAACCCCTACCTGAGTGATTTCTATGATGATATGCACCGGTGGTCATTCAATCTACAGATTTATTTCCTCAACAGTCGTTATCAGCAGATACTGCAGATCAGGAATGGTGATCAGACCGTCATTCAGGACAGAACTATTTTTGAAGATGCCTATATTTTCGCGCCAAACCTACATGAAATGGGTTTGATGGGACGGCGCGATTTTGAAAATTATTTTACGCTCTTTAAAAACATGAGCGCTCAAATATCTCCTCCTGACTTACTCATTTACCTTCAGGCCAGTATTCCTACACTGGTCAAGCATATTCATAACCGGGGCCGAAGCTATGAAGGAAGCATGAGCCTTGAATATCTCAAACGGCTCAACCAGAAATATGATGACTGGATAGAAAGCTATAAAGAAGGCCCGCTATTGATCATCAACGCAGACGATATAGACTTTGAAAAAAGCCCTGAAGACATGGGAAAAATTATTGAGCTGGTCGATAGCCAGATTCATGGATTATTCTGATCGGGAACCTAGCTCTTCGTGTTGGCTGCGTGGTGCTGGTCAGTGACCTGTTTGATTTCTGTAGTAGTAGGGTCATCTGTACCAACAGGCGTTGACATGGATGATGCATCGAGGGCCAGACATCCGGCGAAGAATATGCCATGTAACAACACAGACATTACCAGACCCATTACACTACTTGATTTTTCACGATTTGCGCTCATGATTAAAATGGTTTAATTGTTAAAGTAAATATGGGTCATTCAATTGTTTTAAGCGAAAACGAATGGAGGAAAAACGATTTCGAAACCTTTGATATTGTTACCCTCCTTAAAACCATACGAAAGCGCCCAAAGAGGTGTACCTTTCATATGTAATAAAAAACTAATACCATAAACTGTGCCAAAATCTGATCATCCTTACATACACCTGAGTGAAATATGCCGAAAAAAGCAGGCTACGCTTGTGGCTGTATCTAAAACAAGGAGCATTGAGGAGATGGATGTATTGTACCAATTGGGGCAACGCGTTTTTGCTGAAAACAAGGCCCAGGAATTGATCAAAAAAGCTCCTGTGATGCCTCCTGACATCCAATGGCACCTCATAGGGCACCTTCAGACAAACAAAGTAAAATCCATTCTACCCTACGTGACATGTATCCAATCACTTGACCGGGAAAATCTGTGGGAGAAAATTCAGGAAGAGGCTTTTAAAACGGGACGGACTATATCATGCCTGCTTCAAATAAAAATCGCTTCTGAGGAAACAAAATTCGGATGGTCGTATGCAGCGTTGACAGATGCACTTGCAGCCGGAAAACAAAATGCATTTCCAAATGTAATGTTGGAAGGCGTGATGGGGATGGCTAGCCTTACTGCTGATGAAGGACAGGTCAGGGCTGAAATGAAGCAGCTCAAAATGTATTTTGATCAGCTTAAGGAAGCTTATTTTTCCACCAGAGCTGAATTCAAAACCATCAGCATGGGGATGTCAGGTGATTACAGGATAGCACTTGAAGAAGGAAGTACTATGATCAGAGTAGGCAGCTTGTTATTCCCCTGATGGTGGATGGCAAACGCAAAGACTACCTATTTATCAGTTTTACCAGGCGTTAGTTTTTCAAGATTATACCTGATCAGTACATCGCGGATGTTGTTGAACATAGGCATATTGAGGGTGGGTATTTCACGTGGATCAAACCATGCAGCGTCCTGAATTCCTTCTTCTTTTTGCAATACTAATTGATCGGGTGATTTGGTTTCCATAAGATACCATCGAGTTCGCTTCAGCGTTTTCTGCTTACTCATGAGGTAGCAATGATATCCATTGCCGAGTTTTTCAGTAAGCTCAAGATCGACCAGACCTGTTTCTTCACAAACCTCTCTCACCGCTGTCTGGGCAAGTGTTTCACCCGGATCCTGCTTACCTTTGGGCAGGTCCCATACGCCCCTCCTGAAGATGAGCAATACCTTACCAAAAGGATTAATCACCAATCCACCTCCTGCTTTGATGTAATAATAGAGTGATTTAAAATCTTTCCAGAGTTGATCCACATTATCTGCCTGGATGATGATGCCATCGTGATGTTTATTTTTCTCAAGAAGTTCAATGTAGTTAAGGAGCATCTTGGGTTTACCCCTGTACACGGCGTGAATGAGTGACCTTTCAAAGGCGGTTTCATCCCCGAGATCAGAGGTCTGAGTCAGTATCAAAGGACTTTCATTAATGTATATTTTATACCTTTGCATCAACACTACTTTTGTCACAAATGATTAATAATCAAATACTTGCATCAAATCTACTCGAGACCGGGGCTGTGCGCATCCAACCGGACAACCCATTTACATGGGCTTCCGGAATGCGATCACCGATTTATTGTGACAACCGGGTTCTTCTCTCCTACCCGGCGATCCGAACAAACCTCGTCGATTTAATGGTGAAGGTGATAAAAGATTTTGAATTCTTTGATACTGTTGCCGGGGTAGCTACTGCCGGAATTCCGGTAGGTACGCTTTTAGCTGACCGGTTGAAACTTCCATTTGCTTATGTGCGTGCGAAACCAAAAGAACATGGACGTCAAAATCTGATCGAAGGAGACATCAAAAAAAATGCAAAAGTATTAGTGGTCGAAGACCTTATCTCCACTGGAATGAGCAGTCTTCAGGCAGTGGATGCTGTCCGGCAAGTGCCGGCTACGGTTGCCGGGGTTGTCGCCATCTTTCAGTATGGCCTTCCTAAAGCAAAAAGTGCTTTTGAAAATGCCCATTGTCCATTTATCACCTTGACGGATTTTGCTACTGTGATCCAGGTAGCAGCAGAAAAAAAATTAATTGAGCCCTTCCATCTGGATGTGCTTAGCCGTTGGTCAGATGACCCACAGGCATGGTCAGAAAATTATCTCCTTAACGCAACCAATTAAATACCAACACTACCGTGATTGATAAAAAATCAAAGAAATTTCTGAAAGAATATGTCGGTAACGCAAGTCCGACAGGACATGAAACGAAAGGGCAAGAACTATGGCTTGATTACATCATGCCGTTTGTAGATGAATGGCATACGGATGTTTACGGAACTGCCTATGCGGTGATCAATCCCGGAAAAAAATACCGCGTAGTGATCGAAAGCCATGCGGATGAAATCTCGTGGTATGTCAATTATATTTCAGATAAAGGAAATATTCACGTGATTCGCAATGGTGGGTCAGATCAAACCATAGCAGCGAGCAGACGCGTGAACATCCATACACCTAATGGAATCGTGCGTGGAGTTTTCGGCTGGCCTGCAATTCATGTTCGAAAAGGAAAAGATGCAAATCTGGCCCCTACACTGGAAAATATATTTATCGATGTCGGTGCTAAAGACAAAAAAGAAGTGGAAGCCCTTGGTATCCATGTTGGATGTGTGATCACGTATGACGATGGCTATGAGGAAATCAATAAAAACTTCTTTATTGCCAGGGCCCTGGACAATCGCCTTGGTGGGTTTTGTATTGCTGAAGTGGCCCGCAGAATCCATGAAGAAAAAATCAAACTACCCTACTCGCTGTATATCGTCAATTCAGTGCAGGAAGAAGTTGGCCTACACGGAGCGACGATGATCGCTCAGACCATCCGTCCTGATGTAGCCCTTGTGACCGATGTGACACATGACACGAGTACTCCATTGATTGATGCCAAACAGGAAGGCGATGTCAGGCTGGGCCTTGGACCTGCTCTGACCTATGCGCCATCTGTACATAGGAAACTATTATTGTTGCTTGAGGAAACTGCGCTGGCCAATAACATACCTTTTCAACGTGTCGCTTCTTCACGCAGTACAGGAACCGACACAGATGCTTTTGCCTATTCCAATGGAGGTATTCCGTCTGCTTTGTTATCTATTCCATTGCGTTACATGCACACCACTGTCGAGATGGCGCATTTTGAAGATGTGGAAAATCTGATTTCGCTGCTGACAGCGACACTTCGACAAATAAAATCAGGTCAAAACTTTAAATACTTTGATCAATAAGTATATACGGGACGTTGTCAATCTTTTGATCTATGGAGGATCATTCATAGGTCTATGCGCCGCCTGTATAACTGCATTATCTCTTGAATTGACCGGTAAAACGGATCAATATCTTGATTACATTTATTTTATTGGTGCTGCTACCGCAGCATTATATAGTGCTCACCGCGTCATAGGGCTCAGGAAGCTGGCGCATATCCAATCGTCAGAGCGATATGATGTCATTCGCCAATACAAAACGCATATCTGGATATACTGCATCCTATGGGTTGGTATAACACTATGGTTATTTATTCCATTGGCCAGTGTAGAATTGATCCTGTGGCTGATCCCCGGTGGTTCGATCGGGGCTGCGTATGTCATTCCATTTCTATCGGGTAAAAAACGGTTGCGTGATCTAGGTTGGGGAAAAATATTGATGATCGGCTGGTCCTGGGGATGGCTAACTGCTTTTATTCCACTATGGTATTTTGCGGAAGCTCCACTACAAATGGCCATCGTCAATGGCCTGGAACGAATGCTCTTTATCATTGTTCTTACTATCCCATTTGAAATCCGTGATTTTAAAGTCGATCAGTCTGTAGGGTTGATCACCATGCCCGAAAAACTGGGGAGGAGAAAGACATACCATATCACGCTTTTCCTTTGTATACTAACTATTTTACTTAGTGCGGTTATTTCCTTTCATTACATCAATCCTCCTTATACCATAGCGATGACCTTGACATGTCTTGTTATGATACCAATACTAAAATACAGTTATACTATTGAGGATGATTTTTATTTCGGAGGGCTCATCGATGGATTGATGATTTTCGCTGTAGTATTGTATGCCGGAGCAAACTTTTTTCTTTAACATGGCAAGCCACTACCTTTATACTTTAAATTGAACATTATGGACAACACACATAGAAGAAATTTCAGTTCGGGCGCAAAATGGGAGTCTATTGTAGGTTATTCCAGGGCAGTGAGAATTGGCCAGACGATTGAGGTAGCAGGTACGTGTGCTGTTGACCAGGAAGGGAACCCTTATGCAGTGGGTGATGCCTATCTACAAACTGTCCGTGTCCTTGAAATCATCAAGGATGCCCTTGCCCAATTGGGAGGGCGCATGGAAGATGTAGTGCGAACAAGGATTTTTGTGTCCGACATTTCATTGTGGACAGAGGTAGGCAAGGCACATGGAGAAGTTTTCCATTCCATTCGACCGGTGACGACCATGGTTGAAGTTTCAAATCTGATTTCTGCAGATTATCTCGTTGAGATTGAAGCTACCGCGATCATAAGTCCAATGTAATATGCCCAGCTACAAAGTCAAGGAGATATATTATACCCTTCAGGGAGAAGGTGCGCATACAGGTAGGCCGGCGGTATTCCTCAGGTTTACCGGATGCAATCTATGGAGTGGACGTGAAGAGGATAGGTCAGAAGCCATATGTCAGTTTTGTGATACGGATTTCATCGGCATGGATGGTACGATGGGTGGAAAATATTCAGCACCTGAGCTTGCTGAAAAAGTAAATAGCCTATGGCCCGGTAATCAAGACAATCGTTATGTTGTCTGCACAGGTGGTGAACCATTACTACAACTTGATAAAGAACTGATAGATGCACTACATCAAAAGAATTTTGAAGTAGGTCTAGAGACCAATGGCACTATACCTGTACCGGGAGGAGTTGATTGGATATGCATGAGCCCCAAGGCAGGAACAGAAATTGTCGTCTCCGGCGGTAATGAATTGAAGCTTGTAGTTCGCCAAAATGGTATTGATCCAAAACAATTTGCACGTTTGCAGTTCGACCATTTCTTTTTGCAACCGATGGATGGCCCCGATG
>JAGOIB010000138.1:3112-5684 GCA_017995875.1 Saprospiraceae bacterium | reverse complement strand
GGATCCTTTGTCTTTGTAAATTCCATCTTTTTATTTTCGTCCATCATCTTTATCAATTTACTTACCATATCAGCAACCATCCCCATGCCTTCGGAATTGATCAAATGTACATCATCCGATGGTTTGTGGTAGTCTTCATGTGCTCCTGTGAAAAAATGGATCGCGGGAATATCAATGAGATAAAACGAAGTATAATCTGATGGGCCAATACCGGACTCCTCAGACGTAATCTTAAAATCGAAAACATTTGATGCTTTGATCAGTTCAGGCCATGCAGGTGAAGTACCCACACCATTGATCGCAAGTTTGTTTTCATGCAAACGACCCACCATGTCAAAATTGATCATGGCTGTCACTTTTGACATATCATACGTTGGATGCTTGCAGAAATAATTAGATCCCCATAATCCATTCTCTTCACCCGTGAAAGCCATAAAGAGATAATTAAATTCCTTTTCGTTGGATAACCTCTGGGCAAGTTCCATCATCATGGCCACTCCACTGGCGTTGTCATCAGCACCATTGTGGATAGCCGGTGGACCTGCATACAATGAACCAAATTCTCCATAACCTAGGTGATCATAATGTGCACCAATGACAATCGTATATGGAGCCCCATGATCAAGTAATCCTATCACATTTTTATCAGTGGTACTGCCTTCCTCTCCTGCTTTAGCAAACTCAACATTATGAGGGTTAGGCGTCTTTACGGTCAGGGATTGAAACCAGGTGCCATTTTCACCCATAGGTTTCAGGCCCAGCTTTTTGAAACGATTGGATATGTAATCAGCAGCCTTGGCCTCGCCTTTGGATCCAAAAGTCCTGCCTTCCAGCTTGTCAGATGCTAAAAAAGTAATATCTGCCAGCATTTGATTCGTGTCAAGGTCGGACGAAGACCATTTGGTCGAACTACAGGAGAGGAAAAATGCCAGGGAACAGAAGATAAATGTCCTCTTTAGGAGATGGGCATTAGGTATTAATTTCATGTTGAGAGGTATAAGGTGACGGCCATCTTCGGCCTATATTTGTGGGCTAAATTACACAGATGAACCGAATTACAATATTTAGACTCTCGTGCGTGGTGATCTTTCTGGGAATGATCCATATTTCTGCCTTTTCACAGGAAGCCAAAATAGTACCTGTCTCCTCCGATTCACTTCGTTATCCCCAGGAAAAACACCTGGCCAATATCCGCCAACTCACTTTTGGGGGCGACAATGCGGAAGCGTATTGGAGTTTTGACAGCCGAAAACTTGTTTTCCAGGCAACACGTACCGAATGGAATGCATCATGCGATCAAATGTTTATCATAGATACCCGTCACCCTGGGAAACCGGACGATGTACCTCCTTTGGTATCAACCGGCAAAGGCAGGACGACTTGCGCTTATTTCATGCCGGGCAATAAATCCATTCTGTATGCCAGTACACATATGGGCAATGAATCATGCCCTCACGTACCTGAAAGAAGAGCTGATGGCAAATATGTATGGCCTATCTATCCTGACTATGATATTTTCGTTTCGGATCTGAAAGGGAAGATCAAAAAACAACTCACCAACAATCCAGGGTATGATGCTGAAGCAACTGTTTCTCCTAAAGGAGATAAAATTGTCTTTACCAGTTTACGTAGCGGAGATCTAGAATTGTACACCATGAACATGGATGGTTCGGGTGTAAAGCAATTGACCAATCAACTGGGTTATGACGGAGGCGCATTTTTCTCTCCTGATGGTACCAAAATCGTTTTTCGTGCATCAAGACCAAAGACACCGGAGGAAATCGCAGAATACAAATCCTTTCTCGCTGAAGGTCTTGTGCAACCCACCAATATGGAACTCTATATCTGCAATGCAGATGGATCAGGCTTACAACAACTGACACATCTTGGCAAAGCAAACTGGGCCCCCTTCTTTCTGCCAGATGGTAAAAAAGTAATTTTTTCATCTAATCATGCGGCACCACGTGGCTATCAATTTAATCTTTATACAATCAATCTGGATGGCACCGGCCTCGAACAAATTACTTTCGATAAGACCTTTGATGCATTCCCCATGTTCAGCCCCGACGGAAAAAAAATATCTTTCTCCTCTAATCGCAACAATGCCGGCACGAGATCAACGAATCTTTTTATCGCGGATTGGATTAATTAAGTGAAGAATGAAAAGTGAAGAGTGAAAAATGACTTCAGCCCTTAATTTAACTGCTAACTTATAACTGCTAACTGCTAACTTTCATCATGTCCGCACCAAAATGGATAACCGGATTACAGAACCGATGGCATGTTAACTCAGCATGGCAGGTTATCATTATACTCATTGTCTTTGCCTGCACGGGTTTCACGGTCATGTATATCAAGCCGGTTATTACTGGTTGGATATTTCATGAGGGACATCCAGCGTGGTTTTCAGTCCTCTACTGGTTATTGATCCTTCCGATCTATAATCTTTTCCTGTTGCTATATGGATTTGTCTTCGGCCAGTTTAAATTTTTCTGGGCTTTCGAAAAGCGCTTCTTCAGCCGCTTTGTAAAAAGAAAAAAGGAACAACTGTAGTTGTTCCTTTTTTTCTTTT
>JAGOIB010000138.1:0-3012 GCA_017995875.1 Saprospiraceae bacterium | reverse complement strand
TCTTCACTTTTCACTCTTCATTTTTCACTTATCAAGTGCCGAAGGGGGGACTCGAACCCCCATGTCCTTACGAACACACGCCCCTGAAACGTGCGTGTCTACCAATTCCACCACTTCGGCAAAAAAGCAGCAATGCTGCGCATTTGCTGCAAAAAGATTTTTTTAAGGGGATAAGCTGGCAAAGCCAGCTTATCCCCTTAAAATTGAATTTTCACTTTTCACTCTTCACTTTTCATTCTTCACTTAATGTTGTACCAAAGGCGGGAATCGAACCCGCACATCCTTGCGAATACTGGATTTTGAGTCCAGCGCGTCTACCAGTTCCGCCACTTTGGCATTAAAATTTTGCCTCCTCTCTTCTGAGGGACTGCAAATTTAAGATTTTTTACAAATCATCCTAACTACCGGCTTCAGGCTCATCCTTTGCTGAAAACCATTAGTCCGAAACTAATCACTCGAAACTCGAAACTGACTACTCGAAACTACTTGCCAAACAACCTCATTATATCCAACCCATTGGCCAATACCAATAAACCAAGGACGATCGCAAAACCAACGTATGTGGAGTATTCCATAAACTTATCACTTGGCTTACGACCCGTGATGACCTCATACAAAAGGAATACTACATGCCCTCCATCAAGCGCAGGGATAGGCAATAGGTTCATGATAGCAAGGATGAACGAGAGTATGCCTGTTATCCTCCAGAAAGATTCCCAATCCCATGTGTCTGAAAAAAGCTTGGTGATGGTTATAAATCCTCCCAGACTGTCCTTTGCTTTTACCTTTCCTTTGAAAAGCTGCGCAATGCCCTTAAACCAATCTCCCATAAATGTCACACCATCAGCAAAACCTGCCGGAATAGCCTGAGCCAGCGTATAATCCTTTCTTCCTGTCCATCCGAAATCGGGTGGAGTCTTGAGTCCGATACCGATTTTACCTTTATCATCAATGGTCACAGGAGTCTCCAGGGTTTGCCCTCCCCGTATATACCCTAACCTAACTGTCTGGCCTTTTGTTTTTTGAAAAGCCTCTACGACTTCATGCTGATATATGGCAGGCCTGTTATCAACATAGACGATCTGATCATCTTTGACAAGTCCCGCTTTGGCTGCATTGCCTCCTGCTGTAACTTCTTTTACAACAAATGGCACTCGCGCGCTCATGATGAAGTAATCCTTATAGTCGGTGGATGACAGAAGCTGAACAAACTTTGGATCAACATCAATCTTGAGCTCCTGACTATCTCTCCGGACAACAATTTGCTTAGCATTATTGAGCACGATCTCCTTTCGCAATGCCTGCGGAGAGAACTCTTCCAGTTTATTTCCACCTATTGCAATGATCTTATCCCCATCGCGCAGGCCTAATTCAGTGCCTAATGAATCGACATATATGCCATATTCCAGTTTATCATTGGAGATATACTCTTTTCCATAACCCCAGAGCATCATGCCGAAGATCAGGAAGCCAAGGATAAAATTGACCGTAACACCACCAAGCATGATTATCAGGCGCTGCCAGGCTGGTTTCGACCTGAATTCCCATGGCTGTGGAGGGAGTTTCATTTGCTCCAGATCCATGCTTTCGTCCACCATTCCGGCGATTTTGACATAGCCACCGAGCGGTAACCAACCAATGCCATATTCTGTCTCCCCTATCTTTTTCTTGAAAAGGGAGAACTTGACATCAAAGAAGAGGTAAAACTTCTCTACCCTGGTTTTGAACCACTTAGCAGGAGCAAAGTGCCCCAATTCATGCAATACCACTAATATAGAAAGGCTCAGGATCAACTGAGCGATCATCGTCAATACACCCATCGGGAAAGATTATTTTTTGAAATCAAGGTTATGATGCTGTTCAAAACGATAGTTTTGGGTCTTATGTTCCAAAAGCGAGCGGCGAAATTAGGTATTTATGAGCGTTAATTCCCTTCCGTGGTCCTACCTGGCCGCGCTTGACCAGGCTTCAGCGACCATTTCACTCTCAGGAGATGAGTGGCATCACTGCTATAATGTGATGCGCATGGGTGAAGGGGATAGCATCCTCCTTTTCAATGGAACAGGCCTTTGTATGGAAGGCTATATCAAGGTGGCTACCAAAAATGAAGGGCTGATTGAACTTACCGGCGACCTTACATCCTCCTTTCTGGTTCCTCGTCCTTATAAGCTTACTGTGGCATTTGCACCTACGAAAAATATTGACCGTACTGAATTTGCAGTAGAAAAACTTGTCGAACTTGGCGTTGATGAAATCTGCTTCCTCGATTGTGATCACTCCGAGCGGACTCATCTCCGTCTTGATCGCATGGAAAAAATCGTATTGAGTGCTGCCAAACAATCAAGGAAAGTTAACCTCCCATCACTGAAGGATCAGATCTCCCCTACGATGTTGGTCACTCATTTCAAGAACGAAAAACCGGATGCTCAGCTTTTTTGTTGCCATCTGGACAAGACTTCAGTTCCATTGCATCAAAATTATTCACCTGGTCATGACGTTCTTATGCTGATCGGGCCGGAAGGCGGCTTTTCAAAAGAAGAAACAGAACAAATGGCTTTGCGTGGAGCACATATGGTCACTATGGGCCCATACAGATTGCGGGTAGAGACTGCTGCTATAACAGCATGCGCTTCGATCCATTTACTTAACGAGCAGAAAAAATAATATGATTCAATCCATCATACTTTCTTTTATAATGTTGATAGCTCCTTTTCAACAAGAGGAACCAACCCTTAAACTGGCTTTACTCAAATACAATGGTGGCGGTGACTGGTACGCCAATCCAACGTCCCTTGAAAATCTGGCTGAGTTTTGCAATACCAATATTGGCACTGACTTCAACACAGATTATGCTACTGTTGAAGTTGGGAGTGCCGATTTATTCAACTATCCTTTTGTTCACATGACAGGACATGGAAATGTTGTCTTCTCTCCTGCAGAGATAGAAAATCTGCGCACCTATCTTATTGGTGGAGGTTTCCTGCATGCGGATGATAACTATGGCATGGATCC
>JAGOIB010000137.1 GCA_017995875.1 Saprospiraceae bacterium | reverse complement strand
AATCTAGCCATTTTCACTATTTGTCTCCTGCCATCGATTTCCTCTGCCCAACTTAACTGGGAGCACACATCTGGTCCCTTTGGATCCGTGATATCCTTTATTTACGCCAATGACAAATATGCTTTCGTTCCGGCGGATGATTTCCTGTTTCGATCTGCCGATGGAATTTCCTGGGAGAAGCTGGAACATCCCGTTTCTATATACATGAGTACGCATGGAGATACGATTGTCAACCTGCTTAAGAATACAACACTGGATACCATTTTTTTACAATTGAGCTATGATAATGGGGAAAGTTGGATTGTGAAAATGTTACCTGAATCATTCCTACATTCTTCAGACATCAGAATGTGTTCTCATGGCATATACGTAACCTCGAATACTAATAAGACTTTAGCCAGGTCGACTGATCATGGAGATTCCTGGACTAATATAAATACTCCGATTAATCCCTCATGGATCTGGGCATTTGATGAGAGAATATACTTGTATAGCAGCAGCCAATTGTGGCGAACCAATCAAGAAGGAGAAGCATGGGAGAATATTACACCTGTTAATCTGCCAACAGAATACATAAACGATCTTGTTGCAATAGATTCAAATATTATCTTTTCAACAAGCAGATGGTTATTTGCTTCACATGATAATGGAAAGACATGGGGCAAGACAAGAAAGGGTGAATCTAATAATCTATTTACCCTCGCCTTAGTAGGAGAAGACGTCTACGCCATCGCTAATGCTGACCTGCTCCGATCCACTGATTTAGGGACTACATGGGATACTATAACAACTTCAGACCGGGTATTTGACCTGGGTTCATTGGCTGGGGTTAATAATACCTTTCTTGGGGCCTCTTTCAATAAAGGTGTGTTCCGATGGGATGAAGCGGCACAAACAATGACGGAAAGTAATGATGGTCTTAGCAAAGGATATGTGTATGATCTAGCTGCAGGAAATGACAAAATCTGGGCTGCATGTGGTAATGGCGTTTTTGCTTATGATATTCCTTCTGAAACATGGGGTGAAAAAATGGATCTTCCTCTTCCAAAATATGAATATGATTATATCTATACGAATGGTCAGGGTTGGGTATTGGTGTCAACACTTGGGGGGAAACATTATTTGTCAGAAGACGAAGGGGGTACCTGGGACACTATATCCTTTTCTTATAATGATTTCGACCGCATTGCCAGAATTCAAATGATAGATACTGTTTTTGTTCTCTTTTATGACCATCAGATGTTTCGTTCACTGGATAAAGGTCTGCATTGGGAGTATATAGATATTTTTGTAGTCGACGAAGAAATAGTATCCATTAACGGCATTCAATATTTAGCTGGACCCTATGGTTTTTATAGTACAGGTGACAATTGGAATTCCTGGATCACTTATTTTCCTCCTATTACTATAAATGAGTTGCATGCCTTCGAAAATCGACTTTATGCTATCGGTGATGATAATTTAGGAAATAAAGGTGTCTACACTTCGACCGATGGATTCGATTGGACGTTTGAGGGTCATGGATTTCCTGGGTATGGCTCCTTTATGAGCCAACAAGCTTTTTTCTTCAGGGACGCAGACGCACAATATGCTTTACTTAATTTGAAAGGTCATTACATATTGAAAGATGGCATTTTCTCCTGGAGTGAATTACCTACTTCTCAAGTTGGAAATAGTTATGTTTTTTATAAAAATGTATTGTACTTAGGTGGTCATGGTGTGTATAAATCCGTTATTGAAAACCCATATGTCACAGCTGTGCATGAAACAGATAAAACCAATACAGAAGACCTTTTCACCATTTCACCTAATCCCGCGAAAGACATTATCACCATCACACCCGATCTCCCGACAAACAATATTCGTTCAATCGATATTTACACTGCTGATGGACAAATCATGAAGTCAACAGAATGGATTTCATCTCTTAATTCAATGAATATCCCTCTGGGAAATTTTCCTTCCGGGATTTATTATGTTATGATGCTAACAGACAAAGGAAGGGGTGTTAAATCATTTTTTAAACAATAATCTCTTACGTTCTCTTCTATTAAAAATATTTATTAGACTGGATTTAATGCCGGGCTTTCCGAAAGAAACAATTTCTTTTTAGCGCTCAGGTTACAAATGTGGTTTTTTATGGATTGAAACAACTGATTTAATATATTTTAGCTATTACCCCAACATTCATTTCGACAGCAATAAACACCTAGATTCAAAAATTATGAAAATCCCCATGCTTTTACGAATACAAATGATAACCATCATCCTGGCAATGTGCTATTCCTCCATGCAGGCTCAGTGGCAATTTGAAGGTTCACCCGAATCAGGATATGTAACGAATTACTCTACGGATGGAACCCGTACGTACCTCTTAGCTGTTGCCGGATTGTTTGTTTCACAGGACGATGGAAACACATGGTCAAATATACCTTTACCCGATTCCATCTTCCTTATGAATGAAGTGCACGCTGAAGGTGGCAGCATTTATCTTTATACAAGGTGGGACTGGCTCCAGTTTTTCCCAATGGCCTTTTATCGCTCTGATGACATGGGACAAACATGGATGAATATTCTTCCGGATTATGATTTTCCATTCGGCTTTTCCCGTCCATTGATTAAAGGTGATACAGTGATGGTTGCAGGGGATGTGCATCATTTCACTTCCTTCAACAAAGGAAATACATATACAGATATTACAGATGACATCAATAATGATAAGTTATTTTATCACCAAAATGAATTGTATACACTTGACGGAGAAAAACTTTACACCTCCTCCGATATGGGCAATAATTGGGAGCTTATTTATACTTCGCCCGACACCTTTTCCGCTTTAGAGGTATATGCTACAGGAAATGTTTTGTACAGAATTGAAACCGATGAAAACATAGCTAGCCCTACCGTATATATCCATTCATCTTCTGATAGCGGAGTCACCTGGACATTAAAAAGTATCCTTCATTCAATTGAGTTTTGGCAACCTGTGATGATTGGTGAAGGAGGTCAATTATTTCTATATACCACAGAAGGAGTTCTTGATCTCTATCATTCAGCCGATGGAGGTACTACCTGGCAGGAAATTTCAGATGCACCCTCTTCCTCACAGTATTCCTTTTCGGATGGGGTGCTGTATGTGGAGGATATTGAGCAGTTGATTTTCAGCAAGGATTTAGGAGAGACTTTTGAATCACATCAATCTGGTTTTACGGCGGCCGACATCACTAAAATTTGCCCGGGTCATAGTGGGTTGTTTGCTGTTGCAAATGAAGCTGTATTTCAAAAAGATGAATCAAATGCCTGGACATCTCTTCCCACATTCGAAGACATTTTCAGCACAGAAGATGGACATCTCATAGCCGAAGTAGACTTTGATTTCGTTCGTTCATCTGATGGCGGAATATCATGGGATACCATTCAACCCGCTGACTTTGGTCAAAGTCAAATTCCCCCCTTTAGTGGCTTTTCGACGGCGAATAATGTATTTTTTTTAGATGCCTATCCTTTAGATTGGATTTCTACTGATTATGGTGCTACGTGGCAACAATTCGAAGTTAATAATTCGGAAGATTCGGGTCTATACCTGGTTGCTTATGATGAAACCGGGTATGTGTTTGTAGATGATTTCTTAGGTATTTATAAAACAGTAGATCTGGTTAACTGGGTGGACATTACCTATGATTTGTTTGATCCTTTTCTGAATGATTTTGAATACGTCTTTTGTCACAATGGTTACGTGTATATCAAAACAACCATAAGCCTGTACAGATTAGCTCCGGGAGAAACCGAATGGCTTGTCTTGTCTCCCGATTTTTCAGGCCATCCCCCCGCGTCACAACTACCTTATTTTAGTTGCCTTGCCAGTTCAGGTGATATTTTGTTTGCAGGACTTTATGGATGGGGTGTCTATGCCTCGCTTGACAACGGAAATTCATGGACCGCATTCAACCTTGGTCTAAGCGATTACCAGGTGAGGACGCTCAAAGTGCTCAATGATACACTGTATGCCGGTGTTGATGGTGGATTATGGGCCAGGCCTGTAAGTGAATTTGTCGTATATGCATATTCCGGAATAGTCTATAACGATAAAAATGCCAATGGAATTCAGGAGCAGGGGGAAGATGGATTAGTTAATATTTTTGTTGAGAAGAAAAATGAAAACAAAATCTTTACTTCAGATTCGGATGGTCACTTTCAAGTCTATGGTGAGTCTATATCGACAGATACGATCCAGGCGGTGGCGCCTTTATATGGTTCGATTTCAACTGCACCTCATGTCGTTTCCGATCCGGTTGATTCACTAAAAATAGGCGTTCATTTTATCCCCGGCATTTATGATGCTTCGGTGGTTATTACAAACTCAGTGCTCTTCAGACCGGGATTTGAAAGTTCAATCGTTATAACCTATAAGAATAAAGGAACAGAAACAACAGATCTTGATGTGCAATTTATACTGCCTGATCAACTTGAGTACATTTCGGCTTCTTTGGATCCCACTATATTCTCAGATACGCTTTCCTGGCACATTCAGGGTGTCGCACCTGGAGCATCAGGAAACATTTACATTGATATCAAAACCAAAGCCTCTGTTCCAATTGGATCTTTAGTTTACCTGGATGCATTCATTGAGATACAAGAAAATAGTGATGCAGATCCACTTGATAACGAAGATCATGTAGCCGTCGCTGTGGTTGGTTCCATCGACCCCAATGACAAAACAGTTTCTCCTTCCGGTTACATCACCCCCATGATGATCGCCGATACACAGCGTCTCGAATACACCATCCGTTTTCAGAATACCGGTAATTTTCCTGCATCGTTTGTACGTATTCAGGATACACTATCATCTCATCTTGATCTTTCTTCTTTGGAGATTTTGTCCGCTTCTCATTCCTATACATGGCAACTGCTTCCACAAAATGTACTTGATGTTTATTTTGAAAACATCAATCTACCGGATAGTACAGCAGATGAGCGCAGCAGCCATGGCTTCGTCAAATTTGCTATCAATGCAAAAACAAACCTTCAACTGGCTGATCATATTGACAATACGGCTTACATCTACTTTGACTTTAATCAACCGGTGGTGACCAATACCGTTAGAAATAATGTTGGATTCGGAACAGGTACAAAAGATCCATCGAAGAGACTCTCACTTTCAGCCAGTCCTGTTCCAACAAAAGACTTTGTTACAATCAGCATTGACAATGCAGATGTATCCGGTGATGTCAAATTATCTCTCTATGATTCAAAGGGTGTTTCTATAAAATCTCAAACTGCTTTCGACACTGCCAATATTCGAATCGATATGCGTGAGCTGCCTTCGGGTATTTATTTGTTACAAACGAAAATAGGTGATAAGCGAGGCACTATCAGTATTGTAAAAAACTAAACAGGTATGGGCTTTAGCCCAGATGAGTTTACCTTCTGAACCCCGGTTTAAAAACAGGGGCAATTCAATACCGTTTCAATTTATTGATCTGTAATAGAAAAAAAGAAGCGTTGGTGAATACACCAACGCTTCTTTTTTTAAGCCAACTGAAGACTTCTAACTGTACACTCGAAACTCGAAACTGTACACTCGAAACTCGAAACTCGCCACTAAAACCTAAACCCTATTCTACCGAAATAGTAAGCACCATCGCTTCCCATCTGCACGCTATCATTAAATCCCCCCTGGTCCGTCCATCCATCAAATTGTGGTGTAGGATATTTGTTAAAGAGATTGTTGGC
>JAGOIB010000027.1 GCA_017995875.1 Saprospiraceae bacterium | reverse complement strand
CAACAAGCCGTCTATTCCCTCATCGATGAAAAGGAACGCAATCATGCGCACCTGACGATTGGTCGGCTTTTATTGGCCAACATCCCGGAAGACAAAAAAGAAGCGAGACTATTTGATATCGTCAATCAATGGAACTGGGGCAAAGACATCATCACCGATCCAGGCGAAAAAGAATTGCTGGCCAACCTTAACCTTGAAGCAGGACGAAAAGCAAAACAAAGCTCCGCTTTCAAGGCAGCCCTGGAATATTATGAGACCGGTATATTTCTATTGAAAGAAGATCCCTGGAATGTGCAATACGAATTGTGCCGCAATCTCTATACGGAAGCCACTGAAGCCGCTTACCTCAACGGTGATTTTGCCACGATGGATAAATACTATCCAATCGTATTGAAAAATACACGGGATCTGCTCGAGAAAGTAAAACCTTACGAAATCAGGATCCTTGCATACAAGGCAGAAAATAAATTGCTCGATGCCATTAAGACAGGCCTGGAACTCCTGAAACAATTGGGCGAAGACTTTCCATCCAAGCCAACAATGGTGCATGTCATGCTTGACCTGGTCAAGACCAAAATAAAACTATCCGGCAAGACCAATGACAAATTGAAAGACCTGCCTGCAATGACCGATGAACACAAGATTGCTGCGATGCGCATCATGGCAGATATTGCTTCATCGAGTTATTGGGCGACACCTACATTGTTTCCGCTTGTGATCTTCAGAATGGTGAATCTGTCACTTAAATACGGAAACACTGCGATCTCTGCATTCGCCTTTGCAACATATGGCGTGATCATGTGTGGTGTACTGGGGCAAATGCGCAATGGTTATGAATTCGGAAAACTAGGGCTCATTCTTCTTGAAAAATACAATGCGAAAGAATGGAAGACTCAGATCTATACACCTATCTATGCATTGATCGTCAACTGGAACGAGCACGTCCACAACACGCTACGTCCATTACAGGAATCTTATCACATCGGGATGGAAACCGGTGCCATTGAATTTGCCTGTATCAATACCAATATCTATTGCATCCATGCATATCTGAGTGGCAAACGCCTGGTGCGTCTTGAAGAAGAAACAAAAGCATACAGCGATAGCTTCAATCAATTCAAGCAGGAGACGAATTTCAACTACAACGAAGTCTATCATCAGGGCATGCTCAATTTTATGGGCAAATCAGCTGATCCATTGATCCTGACAGGTACTGTATATGATGAAGAGAAGATGATGCAACAAAACCTGTCGCGTAATGATAAGACAGGGACTTTCTTTATTCACTTTAATAAATTGATTTTAGCAACGCATTTTCACGAGTATGAAAAAGCAGCTCATCACGCTGCCGAATCACGCAAGTTGCTAGAAGCCGTATTGGCAAAATTTGAAATCCCCAATCATCACTTATATGAAGCCCTTGCATTACTAGCCAAATGCGAAAAAGCTACTCCCGGTGAAAAAGCAAAATATATACGTCGCGTAAAAGGCAACATGGGCAAACTAAAAACGTGGGCTAAATACGCACCTGAAAATTATCAGCATAAATACCATTTGTTGCAGGCAGAGCTCCTGCGTATCAATGGGAATGTCAATGAAGCACGTCCAATGTATGACAAAGCCATCGCAGGTGCTTCCAACAACGACTACATCCATGAAGAAGCTCTGGCATATGAATTGACAGGCCGGTTTTATCTGCAACAGAAATCCGAAGACCTCGCAACATTCTATCTACGTGCTTCTTACAATGCATACAGAGAATGGGGCGGTGAGGCTAAGTTGAGACAGATGGAACAATTGTATCCTAAATATGTCTCCGGTGTCTTGAGACGATCAGAAAACATCCTGGATTCGGGTACTGTCAATGAAACGACATCGATGGTGCATGGAAGTGTACTGGATATCACTACTGTTTTGAAGGCAGCCAATTCCATTTCCGGTGAAGTTGTATTGTCAAATCTCTTAACCGTATTGATGGGGATCGTCATTGAAAATGCAGGTGCTCAGCGCGGCATCCTGCTTTTAGAAAAGGATGGCCACTTATATATCGAGGCGATCAAGAACATAGAAGAAAATGATATCTCATTGTTAACTCACCAACCAGCTGAAGAATACAGTGACATCGCACACTCCGTAGTCACGTATGTGCGAAGGACCAATCAAAGTGCGGTGATCAACAATGCAGTCACCGACATGCGCTACCAGATGGACAAGTATATCCAGGAAAAGAAACCGATGTCTATCCTCAGCACACCTATTATCCACCAGGGTAAATTTATCGGTATACTGTATCTGGAAAATAATCTGACGACCGGCGCCTTTACGCAGGAACGGATCAATCTCATGTCTCTCCTGTCCGGCCAGATAGCGACCTCTATTGAAAACGCAATGCTCTACAACAGCCTCGAACGAAAAGTAAATGAGCGCACAGCGGAGTTGGCACAAGAGAAAAAGAAATCGGATGACTTGTTGTTTAATATCCTTCCATTGGAAACAGCGGAAGAGCTTAAACGCCTGGGCCGGACCACGCCACAGAAATTTGACAGCGTTACGGTGTTGTTTACCGATTTCGTTGGGTTTACCTCTACCTCTTCTTCGATGAGTCCGGAAGAAATCGTATCCACAGTTGACACTTACTTCAGTGCCTTTGATACAATCGTCAACAAGTATAAAGTTGAGAAAATAAAAACGATCGGAGATGCTTACATGTGCGTAGGAGGCTTGCCGATTCCAAATAGCACACATGCAACGGATACCGTCCTGGCTGCAATGGAAATCCTGGAGTGGGTCAACATTTACAATGAGGAAAGGCGCACTGCCGGCAAGCCGGAGTTTATGATCCGCATCGGCCTGCATTCCGGCCCGGTTGTTGCGGGAGTGGTCGGTAGTAAAAAATTCGCCTATGACATCTGGGGTGATACCGTCAATACGGCCAGCCGAATGGAAACAGGAAGTGAAGGCGGCAAAATCAATATCTCAGGTGACACGTACAAACTAGTAGCACACAAAATCAATTGCACCTATCGCGGTAAGATGCCCGCAAAAAATAAAGGTGACATTGATATGTATTTTGTAGAAACCTTAAAATAAAAATAGCTTATTGCAGATGACCGAAACAACTGAATACGCTCAGGAGATAACAGACAATCATATCTGTCAGGAATGCCTCCGCAAAACCAAGATCGGATATGTTGACAAGGGCGGGTTTTTTACACCGCATTTCCGGAGTATCAACCATGTGGAAGTAGGATACTCCAAAATCATTTCCAATCCACTGACGATATTGATTGAACGACTGTACGTGATCTATGACAAGACCAAAGATTGGTTAGCAAGTCTGGGCTCATGGTTATTTCCCCGAAGAGAAATAATCTATGGCAAAACCATGGATAGTTCATTGGTAGGAAAAATCACCTTTGCTAAGAAAACAGATATTGATGTTCCCATCCACCATCTCACGGTTGAGTTTTGGGCCAGAGGCAAACTGGGACGCTGGTATAAATTAAGTGGAGGCGTGACTGCGATGGATGGCACGTTCAGCCTGCCCTTCGATCTCCGGTATGCAAAACGATTTCGTAACAGGGTTCTAAGGTTTGAAATCTATCAGCTAAGTCACTTTTTCTATTCCGAAAATGAATCAAAGACGGTTCACCAGCTTTTCAAATACATCAAAATTCCAAAAGGTGACATGATCGGCATGGAGTACAACCTGAGGACCATTCCTTTATTCCTGTGGGAATATCGGGAAGACACCAAACTCCCCAGGGCTGTCATCAAGCATCACGACAAAGATGCACCCCAATATTATTCTGAAGGACGTACCGAAGCGTTCAACGCTCAGGTCATACCGGTGGAGTTAACCAAGCTGAAACATCTGGAACAGATCCGGATAGCCCCTGAGACTATAACGCTGAAACAAATTCAATCGGACTATCCTGAAAATCTCACAGTATGTATTGAGAAAAAATTACCCGGCTACACACGCAGCGATCACTGGTTTGGTAAGCGGATGATGAATGGTATGAATCGCGGCTATTTCATGCCGGATGCTACAGAAGCAGGGTCGTATTGGATGAAGTATTTTGGAAAGCTAGGCTATAGCAGTAATGATGAGTATGCATTTCCGGATTCTTATATCAAATTCAGGCTAAAACCGGATGGTTTGCCTGAGCCTGTGCTCATTCATTTGCGTGGTGCCTTGAATGCATTTGACAGGAATCCATGGCAAGAGCGGACGTTTACGCCGGCCGATGGAGAATACTGGGAATATGCTAAACGCATTGCACGCGTCAATGGTGGATTGTGCACAGAAGTTGACGAGCATTTTGCAGGCACGCATGTCAATACCGAGCAATATGCGATGGCAGCCTATCGCAATCTGCGTTTAAGTCCTGTAGCAACGCTTCTATTTCCGCACCTCAAATCCGTGGTCCTTATCAATCACGCTGCTGATAAAATCCTGTTGAAAGAATATATTCCTCAGGCATCTGCCTTCACCTATGAAGGATTGTTGGCAAGATGTGAGGATATCATGGGCGTATTAGATTGGAAGAGCTGGCGTCCTATGAAACCGCTTAGCGAAGCACATACTTCAGCTAAGGCAGAACAACTATTCTATGATCTTACAGCGGAATATGTAGACTACTTTATAGAAACCAACCTTGCGGCCATTAAAAAGAACTGGATAGAAATCTATTTGTTTTCTGAAGACCTGGTCAATCATAGTGTTCCTGTATTTCTATCAGGAAAAGATGAACAATCATTGAGCACTGTGGAGAAAGAAAGGAACGCCGAAATGAAAGCCTATCTGGCTGGTCAGTTTGTCTTTGATTACAATATACCGAGGGAAAGAAGGAATGGTGAATTGAAAACAGTTTCTCCTATTACACTGGTGCGTGCACTAACACCTGAAAACGAACATCAGGAAATCGCCAATCTAAAGAAAGCATGTACGTATATGATCTTTGTGGCCACCTATTTACATACCTGGGCCAACGAACATCAATATGAAGACATCGGAGAGGTATTGTACAATTGTCTTGGGTTAAGGTTTGGGGATAAGGAATCTGGCGTACTCGCTCCGGAAAGCGATCTTGACATAGCACCTGATCTGACCCGAAGCACGCAGATGATGTGGTTCAGCAATTTGTTGTCAAGGACTGAATATGGCTTTATCACCCGCAATGAAGAAAAAGATGTCAATCCCTACTATTCAGCATTACTGGAATCGAAACGAAAGGAATTTGAAGCGCTTGATGTCATCATAGACAATATCGAATCACGGACCAATATATAATCTCCTATACTATTAATCAATTGACACATGGCTAAAGGATTTACCATCGGCACGATCATCGGTCATTTACTGAGAAGAGGATGGGACAAATTGGTACTCTGGTTTATCTCCAAAATGTTTGCCTGGGCACTCGTCGTTACCTTAAGCATCCCGCATCGCTATCGAATGAGCCACAACAACGGTATTGCAGCCCGGGGTAAAGTGCGCATCATAGATCATCCTGAATTTCCGCCGCATGATTTTTTTGAACCAGGCCGGACTTTTCCGGCGAGGATTCGTCATGCTTCAGCTACCTTCCTTGATGATGCGATGAATTGCATACGGAGTTGTTCTGTTAAGTTTTCTGACGAGAACATGAATAGTCCCTTTGATATGGAAATGAATACCGGGCCCATCAATTTGTTCTGGTCAGCCGCGAGTTTCCTTCAGTTTGCCAAACTCCGCAAACAACAATGGGGCGTGGAATATCATGATTACTATCGCAAATATCCTCAGGGACTTGAAGGCGCAAAAGTTTCATTGCGAAGAAATCCAACATCATTTCACAATCTTCGATTCCATAGTCTTACCGCTTTTATGTTCATCGGAAAGGATGGCATCAAACGATATGCAAAATATCGGGCCATGCCTTTCGATAAAGAACCTGAAACGGGGATCACGACAGATTTAAGTGATTGGGATACATGCAATCAGCGTGTATTTCCAAATGAAACGCGAACGAGGAATTATCTGAAGGATGAATACAAAAAACGTGTTGCTAAAGAAGGCGCGAAATACCTGATGCAAATACAGACGCGTATCGCAGCAGATGATGACAATCCAGAAATCTTCAACAACCAGATACCATGGGACGAAAAGATCTTTCCCTGGCAGGACCTTGCGGTGATAGAGATAAATGAAATCTTAAGCTGGAGAGAATCACTCATGACGAGCTTTTCCCTTAACAATATGCCTAAATCACTTGGTATTATTCCTGCAAAATCCATCTATGATTATAATTCACTCAACTATATGCGTTCCCATTCAGAGGTTGCGAGGAAAGCAAGAATCTTCTCCTACAAGCTTTTCGGGTATCCCCCTGAGATTCCCGATGATGACAACAGGAATGTGTCCGAATGGTCCGGGAAAGAGTGAGCAGTTAGCAGTTAGCAGTTAGCAGTTAGCAGTTAGCAGTTAGCAGTTAGCAGTTAGCAGTTAGCAGTTAGCAGTTAGCAGTTAGCAGTTATAAATTTAAAAAAATCATAGCATTTATTTTTAGAATAAAAATAAATGCTATTCGTAGTCTTTGACTACGAATTGAAAAATCATATAGCTGTCTCTACTTAAATATTACGAATAGGAGCCTCCTGGCTCCAGTTAGGATTCATTACTATACCATTTCACTCTTCACTCTTCACTCTTCACTTTTCACTCTTCACTTTTCACTCTTCACTCTTCACTCTTTTATGTTTCCAGCGCTTGTGGGTCCAAAGCCAATATTCTGGCAATGCAATGATCTGTTGCTCTAATAATTGGGTGGCCCTTTCGACAATCATTCCATCCGCTTCATTACGGGGTTGATCCGTCAAAAGCGAGAATTGCAAACTATAATAGCCTCTTTTTACTTTATCAATTTGAGCGAATAACACCGGGTAGTCCATTTCTTTCGCGTACTTCTCAATACCAAACATAACTCCTGTATCCTGATTAAGAAAATGCGTCCAATGACATTTGTTAGGATGTCGTGGTGATTGGTCAATACCAAATACCGTAGCGGTCAGTTGATCCCTATACGCATCAAAAAAAGCAGTGGCACTTTTTGTGGGGATCATTAGTAATCCAAACCTCCCACGTGTCTGGCGCATTTTCTGTTCAAAAAATGTATTGGAGAGCGGCGTATACAAGGCTGCTGCGGTATGTTTAATTTGTTGGTGAAGCGATGTGGCGATCCACTCCCAGTTATTATAATGCCCCCCCGCCAACAACAAACTCTTCCCTTTTGCAAAATATTCGTTTGGCAATTCAGGATTGGTCAATACCATCCGCCTAAGGATTTCCTTTTCAGAAATGGTGAAAGACTTGAAGGTTTCAACGATGACATCACATAGATGATGATAAAACAGCTTCTCAATCAGCTTTAATTCGTCATCTGATTTTTCAGGAAATGAATTCTTTAAATTCAATTGCACTACCTTGGTCCTGTAACCGACCAAACGATACAATACAACATAAAGAAAATCTGAAACACCATACAATGCCCGAAATGGCAGCAACGATACCGGAATAATAAAAAGATAATACAGTAAATAGTTGACAATAATCATTTGCGTCAAATGTCGAAGGGCTAAGGTACCCCATTCATAGCAGCTGATCTAAAAACAGCCTGTAGTAATTATCTGACAATCAATACAGGAATTGTCAATCCATGTCTTACGGCATCTACGGTGGTGCCAAACAAAATATCCTTAAACCCATTGTGCCCATGCGCGCCCATGACTAACAGATCTGCATTAAATGCTTTTGTCTGTGTGATGATGCCATTGCTCGGACGACCATAACCAATCGCAATGGAATTTGTATACCCCAGGCCGGTAAGATTATCAGAATACATCTTTAGGTTCCTTTCATCTGACTCGGTTTCATAATCCCGGATTTCCTTGCCGAACATCAGCGCTCCGGCAGTTTCAACAATATGGATCAATACATATTCTGCCTCTTTCCCTCCCTGTGTAATAGCATGACTGATGGTGCTATGGTCTGTTCTGCTGAAATCAATCGCAATCGCTATACGTTTAAAATGAACAGGTTCTACGGTAGATATTTGCGTAAAGGTCCCATGGGGAATCGGTTCTCTAAAACGTTTCTTGCGGATGATCAGGGGAACAAAAGTGATATACAGCAAAATAAAACCGGTGAATGCTGTCAAGGGCAATACTGTGCTCTTTAATACCCAGGCATTATCTCCCGGAGTTGATAACCAATCGCCCAAGGTATCAATGACAAGTTTTGCATTAAGGCTCACGATGATGCTGGCAGAAATCCATGCTAATACCTTGATGTAAGGTTTGATGACAAATTCACCCATCCTTTCCTTATCGCTGACAAAGTGTATCAATGGAATAATGGCAAATCCAAGTTGCAAACTCAATATTACCTGGCTTAATACCAACAAACTTCCAGTTGATTCTTCACCGAATAAATTGATCACAATCAGTGCCGGAACAATGGCGATAAGCCGTGTCATCAGTCTTCTGATCCAGGGAGCAATACGCAAATTGAGATAACCCTCCATGACCACCTGGCCAGCCAGGGTCCCTGTAATCGTGGAACTCTGTCCGGCTGCAATCAATGCAACGGCAAAAAGGATTGGCGCCCATTTTGTGCCAAGCATGGGTTGAAGTAATTTATAGGCATCCTGTATCTGAGCGACTTCAAACAAGCCATTCTTGTAAAACACCGTTGCCGCCAGGATCAATATAGCAGCATTGACAAAAAAGGCCATATTCAATGCTATGGTTGAATCTATGATATTGTACTTGATTGCCTGCTTTATATCCTGTGGTGTCCGAAGGAATTTCCTGGTTTGTACCAGCGAAGAATGGAGATAGAGATTGTGTGGCATAACCGTTGCTCCGATAATACCGATGGCGATATATAATGCTGCATCATTTGGCATAGAAGGAATAAATCCTGCTACGACTTCTCCCAATTGTGGTGCGGCAAAAAACATTTGTGCCAGAAAACTCAAACCGATAATGGCGACCAGCGAAAGGATAAAAACCTCGAGTTTTCGCATACCATAATTAAAGAGCATCAGTACCAGGAAAGTATCAAGCACTGAAATACTCACACCCCACATCAGCGGCAGGCCGAACAATAATTGCAAACCAATTGCCATACCCAGCACTTCTGCCAGGTCGCAAGCTGCTATAGCAATTTCAGCAAGAATATACAGATAGATATTGACAAACCCCGGATACATTTCGCGCGATGCCTGTGCAAGGTCTCGACGACGGACTATGCCTAATCGTGCGCTGAGGCTCTGAAGCAGAAGTGCGATAAGATTTGACATGAGGAGCACCCATATCAAGGAATAGCCAAACTGACTTCCGCCGGCCAGATCTGTAGCCCAGTTGCCGGGATCCATATACCCCACGCTGATAAGGTAAGCTGGTCCTAAAAAGGCAAAAAGTTTGCGACGGATGGAGGTCGCCTTCATCACGTCTACCGAGGCATTGACCTCAGACAGGGAAGGCATCGGCTCTTCTCTATGCTGCATCTTTGACCGATATTAATGTATGTATTGGCGAATTGTGGTTCATTCGTTTTTGAGATTCTTACCAAAGATACCCATTCAGTTCTATCCTTTGTTCATATATGGCGGCTATCACGTTGCATGAGGGCCAGCCTCTTGTGGCAGCAATCGCCTGCTGATACGAAGGGTGAAGAATAATAAAACAAACCCTATGAGGAAAAAAAAGGCTAAAGCAAAAATAGAATTTCGCATACTTCCTGTAATGTCTTCTATCAACCCAAATGAAAAAATGCCCAGGGCCATGGCGAGCTTTTCAGCTACATTATAAAAACCAAAGAAGGATGCAGTGTCCTTTGTGCGCGGCATCATTTTAGAATACGTGGATCGGCTCATGGATTGAATGCCTCCCATCACCAATCCTACTACTGCCGCCAGCAGATAAAACTGATTAGCCGTGTGTGTTCGGTATGCTATAAAACAAATGGCAATCCACAACAAGACGGTAAGCATCAACACTTTGATATTACCGATATAAACAGACAAACGGGCCATGAGGATGGCGCCAACAATGGCCACGAGTTGTATGATGACGACGATCATGATCAACTGCTCTGTACCCAGACTAACCCAAACACCATCCACCTCCATTTGAATTTCTTTGACTGCAAATTCAGCAGCGGCCAGCATCACGGTCTGAACACCCATACTGAAAAAGAAAAAGGCTGCAAGAAATATTTTAAGCAAAGGCAAATGTTGCAATTGCTGCCAGACATCACGCAATTCATGAAAACCATTGGTTAAAATGCTATGCCTGGTTTCACTCTTTACGGGAATACCTTTTGGGAGAACCCTAAACGGTATCTGAGCGAAACCAATCCACCACAACCCCACCAGTAAAAAGGAAAGACGGGATGCAAGCCCCTGATCTTCCATATTCTTAACAAACACAATGCAGATTAATTGAAGGATTACACTTCCGACATAGCCGTAAGCATATCCTTTTGCACTAAGGGCATCATGTTGTTTCTCTTTAGCAATTTCAGGCAAGTAGGCATTATAAAAAACAATTCCACCACTATAACCAATGGCACCTAGCATAGCCAGGACGAGTGCAAATTCAACATGGGCTGCATCAAAAAAAAACAATCCACAACAGGCTGCTCCACCGAGGTAGGTAAAGATTTTCATAAATCTCTTTTTCGTTCCCCTGTAATCGGCGATGGATGAAAGGATCGGTGAAATAATGGCGACCAATAAATAGGCTAATGCCAGAGCATAATTGAGCATCGAGCTATTGATCGTCTCCCATCCAAAAAAGGAAACCTTATCAAGCGTAGTCGGATCGCTGTCACCTGTGACCGCAATAAAATAGGCAGGAAATATAGTGGCGGTGATGACGAGATTGTACGCTGAATTAGCCCAGTCGTACATACTCCAGGCTCTGTGCATTTTTTTAGAGGAAGTTTCTGATGGCAGATTTTGCATGGTGTCCCAAAGTACGAATCTGTCTTTTGTCTCTTAAATGACAGAAAAATTATCAGTTGCACAATGACAAATGCATCTCCTTTTGGGATCCAATAGCGAGCTTGTTACGAAGTGGGCACTTCACACAAAACTAATGTAAATGATTCATTATCAAATGCTTAAACAAGTAACTAAAGATTAAAACCCAAATTAGGATGGGACGGAACCATGAAAAATGAGAACCTGTTGCCCGGAGTTTTTGTATACCGGTTAGGGGCAATCAATAAACGTGGCCGGGAATATACCAAGCATGGTGACGTCACACTTATAAGGTAATAAACGTTTTTATTGGAAAACACTCTGCATCCTATCCGGCAAAAGAGTCGGTTTTTCTTGCAATTGGCATAAAATGTAGGAATTTTTTATATTTTTAGGCTCCCTCTTCAATTTGCTAACTTAAACTCCATTTCTATGTCCCCACAGAGACTTAAATGCCTGTTTTTTTCACTACTCCTCTCCTCTACATTTATTCATGCACAAACGACTCTCCGACAGGGAGATATCGTCTTGTTATCCATGACTTCCAATATGGTTTTATGTGGCCAACCTGCCCAATCGGACAGGTTTAGCTTTGCTTGTTTTGAGTCTATTACCACCGGAACTGTCATCGATGTGACCGACAATGGATGGGAAACTCAATTTCCTGGTTTTTGGGGAGATGGTGAAGGAACGCTAAGTATGGTGCGTACCGGTGGAGCGATTCCAATCGGAACTGTCATCACCATTGAGGGTCGTCTTGTTGCCGGCAACTGGATATACAGGGCCATAAGCCCTGATAATCAATGGGCTATAACGGATGTGAATATTCCTGGAGGCGGATTTAACATTGACGATGGTGGTGACCAACTGTATTTTATGCAAGGTGGTACCTGGAACAATCAAGGTGGCGGTGCCAATAAAGCGATCTATGACGGAAGGATTATTTACGGAGCCAGCAATTTCGCGCCATGGGCTGCAGATGGCACGACACATGGCTCAAACTTACATCCTGATGTTATGCCTTGCTATTATATGCAACCTTCCACAGGATTAACCTACAGGAATATGATGGAATATGGAGGGCCGACAGATGCTGCGGATCATATTACATGGCTTGAACGCATCATGGCTCCTCAATACTGGAACACCTTTAATACCTGCGATGGATCCTGGGATCCACCAAACTGGGATTTCAATCAGTCCATCCCCGTCATTCAAAATATGGCACTACGATGTCCTTTTGGTTGTCCGGTTCCCGTTTGTCCCCCTGCTGAAAAAACAGTATTTCTCTATTTGCCGGAAGATGGAGCCTATAATGTGGTGTATACCAATGGTGTTGATACATTTGAAGTTCTGGGGGCCCACAATTTCGATCCTGTCGTACTCTATGTGACGGATACTACTACCTATTATTTGGTTTCTGTTGAGAAAGTAGGCGGATGTAAGGTGTTTTCACATTTTTACGAAGATGTAACTGTCAACGCTCCCTATCACAATGCCGGAATTCATACTGATATCTGGATTTGTAATACTCCATATCAACAATTTCCGTTGTTCCCTCTTCTCCAGGGCAACCCTGATCCGGGAGGTGAATGGCAACCCTTATTGATACCTACTCCTTTTGGTCCGATGTACAATAGTGTATTTGGTGAAGGCACGTACTTATATTACTTTGACAATGGCCACGATTGTCCTCCGGACACAAGTTCCCTTACGGTTCATTTCATCAATGCTGATTCAACCACTCTTGATGTCTCATGTTCTCAAAACGGAACGCCTAATTTCATTTTTGATGATCAGACTGTCATCACCGTCGATGCTGACGGTGATCATTTTGGAGGTTCCTATACAGTAGCTGTTTCATCTGGTTCGATTTCACCCGGCACCGGTATTACAGGTGTTCCAACGGACTTTACTATGCAAGCAGGGTCTGCACTTGGTACTAATATTATAACGCTTACGATCCAGATGCTCGATGCACCATTCTGCATATTTAAGTATCCGATCACCATGCCTGGTTTCTGTTCAGATCCGTGCGACTATGAAATGGAAGCTTTTATATCCGGACCTGAAGATATTTGTCTGAAAAATTGTCCCGACAACCCTGGTATCATCAATTTGGAAGTATCAGGTGGTACACCTCCCTACAAAATTGATTTCGAACTCCACTCTCCCGGTTATCCGACATGGACATTTACAGGGATGCCTGTGGGTGCTGAACAAGAGATTACCATCTGTATGGACACTGTTCCGGCTCCGATTTATAATGCCGCTGCAGCCTACCTAACTTTACCAGCTGTCCTCGGTGGGTCAGATATTACATTCACATTGCTGGATGTATTTGACAAATATAATTGTACAGCTATTGTAGACGAAGGTGAGGTATTTATTAATATCCACAAACTACCGGTCGCAACAACCTTTACACTCAATCTTTGCAGGGATGAGGCTCTCAATGTCGACCTTACAGAATATGATTATAATATCAGCCCTTTCTATGATGTCAGCTGGTATGATGGCGATCCTCTGGCAGGTGGTGAATATATTTCAAGTCCAACAGGAGCTAATCTCGAAAATATAGTCGAATTGTGGGCTAAAGTAGTGGATGATTATTGTGAGAATTCGATACGGGTTCCATTCAACATCTTCCCACAACCACACCTTAACCCTATACCGGCTGTATCCATATGCCAGGGAGGAACCGTTGTCCTGCAATCAATTCCTATCACTGACGCAAGTAATAGCATGGCGACATACTCATTCCATGCTGGTTTGCCTCCAGATTCAACTAACATACTTGATCCAACATTCTATCAGCCGGAAGCCTCTACGACGGTTTACGTGTTAGCTACAACGGAACATATGTGTTACGATACGGTGCCGATTGAAATTATCGTTGAGGATATTCCTGGTTTAGTCGTAGATGCTCAACCATGCGATGTCCCTGCAGGCACCTATTCAATAGTATTTACAAGTACTGCTGATTCCATCCATGCAAGTTCCGGTGTTGTGCACAATAATCCTGCAGGCCAGGATTCTATCTCTGATATTCCAAATGATGTGGATGTCACGATAGAAGTTCTCAATGCCACGGGATTGTGTGCGGATACATTTTTGATTCTCGCACCTGTTTGCAATTGTCCTCAAATCAATCAACCTGTTCCTGCCGCAGTTGGATATCAGTTGTGCGAAAATGAACCATTACCACTTATTTCTGTCACTGTTGAGGCTGGCTTAGAAGCCAACTGGTATACAGAACCAAGTGGCGGCACACCATTCCTGGTCAACAGTCTTGACTTCCAGCCTTCACAAGCTGCAAGTGCTATCTATTATGTCGAAGCAGTGGATCCATCCACCGAATGCTATAGCGTCAGAACAGCTATCACACTTGATGTATTTTCTTTAGCTGTGCTGGCTAATCTTGAAGACCCTGTCATTTGCCAGTTTGAGCCTATCGATCTTGCCACTTTTGTACCTAGTGTATTGAATGGTATACCGGGAACCGGTGGTTGGTTTGATCTCATTACCGGGCAACCATTATCCGGTGTACAACATCCGAAGGATGGCAAAGCATGGTATTATCTATTCACCACTACTGAAGGAAGTTGCGAAAGCAGGGACACCGTCGTCGTGAAAGCTAATCCATTACCGGTCATCAATGACTATTCTATTACCTGTAATGATGATGAACAAAACTATGATATCTTCTTTATCACTGATGCAGATGTCGTATTAGCCGACGCAGGTACACTCATTCAGATTCCCGGAACGGATAGTGTTTCTATTCTATCCATTCCTTTTGGAAGTGACGTGCAGATCAATCTGACTTATACGGCAACAGGATGTACCTCTACTAACTTCCAGCAGGCACCGGATTGTGCTTGTCCGGCACTGTTACAGGCCACTAAATCCAGCGCATGCTCCAGTCAGGGTGATGTTGATCTATCTGTCTTTGAAGGCCCTGGTGCAAGCGGTACCTGGCAAATTGTGACTGCACCTCCGGGTGCAAATCCGGGTACTATTTCCGGAAATACATTTGTCAGCACTAATGCAGATACCGGACCATATGGTTTATTGTTTATCCGGAATGTTATTCTTGATAATTGTACCGATTCTGCCAGTTTCGATCTTGTACTTGCGGGAGTGCCTGATGCTACTTTCACTATGGTTCAGGCTCAAAATACAGTTGCACTTGACTACCCAGGGATTGATTATGACAGCCTTCATTGGTCATTCGGTGATGGACGCACTGATAAAAGTGCAAACCCAACTATCTTTTATACTGCAGTCGGTGAATACCTGATTTCATTGATTGTGTACAATGCATGTGGAACGGATACATCTTCTGTCCTGGTGACGGTCAATACGGTCAGCACAAACAATCCATCCAATAATGCAGCGGGATGGCAAATAAGGCCTAATCCATTCAAGGATAACCTCACCATTTATGGCCAGCCACTCGTGGATGGCACGGCTACAATATCATTGCTTGATGTGCATGGAAAACTCATTTCTACCGAAAAATGGGTCCATGCCTCCGGCCAGGTGCAGAAACAAATCAAAGCAGATCATCTACCTTCCGGTGTAGTCTTAGTGATAATACAGGATCAGGATTCCAGGGTTGTCTTAAAGGCAGTGCATCAGTAAGTCGGGAGTTTTGAGTTTAAATAAAAAAAGGTGTTTCGTTGAAACACCTTTTTTTATTTGTGCCTTAAATGCAAAAAGCTACCTGTTGGTAGCTCCTTGCCGGTCTTGTTTGGGATTAGGTATTATTTCAACACAAACGTACTACAGTAGGATTTGCACTCTATGCCTAAATGATTGATCGGCTATCATTAATGATTGAATGGTAAGACTTGCCAACCTATAGCTGCAAAAAAAAAGAGGAGACAGATTTTAATCTGTCTCCTCCTAAAGTTTGAATTACCAATTAATCTTTGAATCGCTAGGTTTTGCCTTTAGAGAGCATAACCAATCCGCCTACGAGGGCAATGGCACCTATTGCAAAATATATATACGAATCATTACTGGAAGATTTATCCGTGGCTGAAATTTCAAGATCACCTATTTTAATTCCGGCTTTGCTGTTTTGCATTTTGTCATACCCCAGGTATCCAAAAGCCAGTGCAGCAATTAATAGTATGATTCCAACGATTTGTTTCATGATGTCAATGTTTAGGTCTTGTTAAATGAAATATCCAGGTTGCTCCGCCAATCTTCTAAAGTTAGCTCTTTTGATACTATTCCAGGATTATAAAGTCAATTACTTCCAAGATCACCCTTTTTTGCATCCCGTTGCAATTTCTTATCAGCCACTATCACAATTTCCACACGACGGTTCAATTCTTTTCCTTCCACTGTTTCATTGTTAGCAATTGGATCCAACTCTCCATATCCTGTGTCCGAAAGTCTTCCTTCGGCTATGCCATTCGATACAAGATAATTATGAATTGCAGCTGCTCTCCTTTTGGACAATTCCAAATTGTACTTTTCTGTACCCGTATTGTCTGTATGCCCGAGCACATGGATTTCGGTTTCATCATATTTATTAAGCGTTTTGGAAAGCTTATCCGCATTGGTCCTGGTAGTTGCTTTTAACGCATACGAATCAATGTCAAACAGAATCCCTGAATCAAACGTGACCAGGATACCTTCGCCGACGCGCTCCACTTTAGCGCCTTGCAGGTCCTCTTGTATTTTGGCAGCCTGTTCGTCCATATAATGGCCAATTAGCCCTCCACCGAGCCCACCAATGGCAGCCCCTAAAATAATAGCAACAGCTTTGTTGTCTTTAGCAAGAATAGCTCCTGCCGCAGCACCTGCCGATGCGCCGATGACAGCTCCCTTGGTCTGCTTGCTTGTGTTACAGGAAGGAGTGACAATTAAAGATGCCATCACTGCATAGAAAATTAAATACGACTTGTTCATTCGTTTTGAATTTAATGGTTAGAAAAAAATACCATGCAGGGGTGCGTGAAACACAGGCAAATGGCAATCAGTAATCAATACTGATAAGAAAGGTTATCTAATACGTAACATGGTTTGGATAAATAAGTTTTGTTTTCCATGAAATAAAAAAACCGGAGAAGGATCTCCGGTTTCTACAACACAATATTGATATAAACTAAAAAAGGAGAGGCATTTTAATAATCACTGCTCAGACTTGATTCAAACTTCACCATTTCATCATAGGTTTTAGTCCTGTCTATACATCTGTCCAGATCCTCCATAAAGCGGTCGTATGAGCCTTCGCCATTCACTTCTTCGAAATCCTTTTCCCAGGTATTGGGTTGATCAAAATAAGCATAGCTCTTCATGCTCATCTCAGCACAGACATGAGGGCCCTGGGAAGCACCCCACTTCCAATAGACACGGTATCCAGCCCCCAGATTCTTGGTTTTATATACATTCTCAACTTGTTCCAGCAAGCTTGCAAAACGGTCACCCTGCCCTGGCTTGACGGTAAAATATCTCCATCGTAGCGCACTAAAAGCTTCTGATCCTGGAGGAGCATATTCGATATCTTTATCTGCTCTCCAATACTCAGACTCGCCTGTGGATTCAACGTAAGCAATTACGTTTTTCTCCCAATCGCTGTCATGTGCTTCACCGCTGGGACGGCCTTCCATCTGCGTAAATGTCATAGGACCTAATGCGATTTCATAATCTCCTGAATTCGGTCCTGTGTGAAGGCTGAAAACAGATGTCTTGTAAGGAGCTGCATTGTGGAATTTTTTGTTGTGGGCTGCAAGGCCTTTTTCAAACATTTCCGTTTGGCCCGGCTTGACCTTAAATCTGTGCGTCTCCCATTGCATGTAATCCGTCTGGGCCCATCCGGATGTACACATGCCGATCAATAAACTAAGTGCAATAAATAGGTTTTTCATATAAATAGTTGTTTTGAATTACACGGTAAAATGAAAGGTCGTCAAAGTGAAACACTTTGATGGTATGCGGCAAACTCGGAATAATGCCAACTGTCGGTGTCCCGGAAAATGTATCCTGGGATGACAAAGTTAAGTATAGTAAGTGCCCTTAGGACTTCAGGAGAATTGTTAAGGGTATTCAAATATACATAATGCCTTCATGGATTCCAAATTATTTATTCCGGTCTGACAAAATAAAATCTAGGAATCCTGGACTTTTCACTTAATTGTCATCTTTGTACATTGATTCCATAGCTCCAATGATAAAGTCCCTAAAACAATTTGTCCTAAACCTTTCTGTGACCCAGTTAATCTGGCTGGCCATTATACTTTGCATTCCCGCCTTTCTTCTCAACCTGGGCACGATAGCCTTCATAGGTGATGAGGCCATCCGCACCTTGGTGGCACTGGAAATGAAACTGTCCGGCAACTTTATCGTTCCTACGCTCAATGGAGATGCCTACTATAACAAACCACCATTGTACAACTGGTTTATATACCTTGTATCTGGTGTGTTCGGCTATTTCGGGGAATGGCCAACCCGCGTGACTACCTTGATTTTTCTTTCTGCATTTGCATGGACTGTATATTATTTTGTCCGCATACAATTTGACAAACTCACAGCAATCACCCTCGCCTTGATGTTGCTCACCAGCGGGCGTATTCTCTTATGGGACAGTATGCTTGGCTTGATAGACATCTGCTTTTCATGGATCATCTATCTCAATTTTATGATTCTCTACCAACTGGCGAAAGTGGAGCGTTGGCGATTTATGTTTATACTTTCCTATTTCCTTTTTTCGGTAGCCTTTTTACTGAAAGGACTGCCAGCAGTAGTATTTCAGGGAATCTCTGTTATCACAGCCTTGCAACTTCATGGCGTTTTCAAAAAGAAACTTTTTTCAGCTGATCATTTTATTGGAATTGGAATTGGTGCCATTCCACTAATAGCTTACTATGCTGCATATGCTACAAGGGTTCCTCTTGACAAAGTTTTCAGTATTCTGCTGGATCAATCGATGCAACGCACAGCTACCCATCACGGTCTATGGAAAACGGTTACACATTTTTTCACCTTTCCGCTTGAACAATCCTATCACTTTTTACCATGGTCACTTCTATTGATTGTTGTTTTTCATCCAAAGTTTAAAACATGGATGCGCGCACATGACTTCATTCGATTCAATTTCTGGATGTTAGTGGCTAATCTGCCGGTCTATTGGTTATCGGTCCAGGTATATCCCCGATATCTGCTGATGTTTGTGCCCTTGTTCAACATGATTGGATTTTATATTCTACTACAATCAAAAGAAACCAATCAGGCCCTTTGGAAAACTTTTCGCTATATCTTCCTGGGTTTTACCTTCTTGTCAGCCCTGTTTATTTTAGGAATGCCTTTGTCGGAAAAGGTCCGGTCACTTCCCCATATTACTTTGTTCTGGATCGCTGGCTCCTTATTGATTACAGGATGCTTCTTTTGTATGTTAGTTGATGGCAACCGTATTTTTTATTGGTTTGCATTGGCGATGTTAATTGTCCGCCTGGTCATATTTGATGCAGTGGTCTTGCCTTTTCGAAAGATCGACCACAACGTCAATATATGTCGTGAAGATTGTCGTCGTGTGGCTGAAAAGTACGGCAATGAGCGTTGGTACTTGTATGGAGAAACCTTTCCACATGAAGTGGCTCGGTTTTACACCTCCGGATATACCAACCAAATCATTCACAAAGTTGATACTGTCATTGATTCAACAGGGTATTACCTGGTCGATCGGACGATGTATTCTGATTTCCCCGGCATCATGGTTGATTCACTCACACTAGAAAGCAGACAAGTGCTGGCGTTAATGCGCGTCAAACGCTAAAACGTCGAAAAGAAATATAAGAAAGGAGCAATCCTTTTCAGTTCGCTAATTTTCCACCCGAAAAGTGTCTTATGAAATTCAAATTTCCCGCAATACATATTCCGGGCCCTGTCAAGACAATGATCAAACTCGCCATCTCCGTGGCAATACTTGTTTTGATCATCCGGAAAGTTGATGAGCGTATTTTACTGAATGTTGTCCGTGAAGCCAATCCCCTTTGGGTCATGTGGGCTTTAATATGGTTTATCCTCTCTAAGGTCATTGCGGCATTTCGTTTCAATGTGCTTTTAAAAACAGAAGATATTCACCTCACGCATTTACAGAATTTGCGTTTGTATTGGTTGTGTATGTATTACAATCTTCTCTTGCCGGGAGGTATCAGTGGTGATGGGTACAAGATAAAAGTATTGATGGAGCAGTTTAACCGCCCCCTCAAACGCATCGTTGCTGTTACACTTATGGACAGGATATCCGGATTAATTGCCTTGGTAGAAATTAGTCTGATCTTACTCCTTTGGGTTCCTGTTACACAACCATACTGGATGTGGGTCATTCCGGCATTGGTAGTAAGCTGTTTTGTAGGTTGGGGCCTTTTTAGATGGGGAGGTGGTAAACTTCGAAGTGCCTGGGTAAAAACCTCTCTACAATCAATTGGTGTACAGGGATCTCAGGCTATTGCCACATTGGGACTGGTGATGGCACTTGGCCAGGGAGTGCACTGGATTGACTATCTGGTTCTGTTCCTGATCTCTTCGCTTGTAGCGATGGTTCCTTTCACTCTTGGTGGTTTTGGTGCACGCGAACTTACCTTTTTATATGGATCACAATTTCTTTTTATAGATGCGGAGAAAGCGGTTGCTATAGGGTTTTTATTTTACCTGATATCAACGAGTGTTTCTCTATTTGGTATTGTCTATAGTTTTAAACGTGGAGGATTTAGTTTTCAATTAAAAGATCACGAGACAACCGTTGCTGTTTCAAAAGAAAAAGGAGACTGAAAGATGCTATTGTATAGTTTTATAAATCATCAGGTATAGCGGTTTAACGGCACTCACATACCTCCTTATCCTCCCAAATCCCGGAAAATGCTTATTTTGCAGGGCTAAGCAGAGTGACACCAGTGTTCAAATTGACCTTTGGTGGATACATTGTATTATTTATTACCGCATAAAAGGTTAAGGCACAGCATGAAATTATTAGGCGCAATCACGGACCCCCAATTTCAACCTAAAGCAGAATATACTCCTTACGAAAAATTTTGGCTCAAGTACCTGAATGACGAAAGAGATCTTCCTTTTGTTCATTTACTGACAAGGATACACCTGATTGTATTCCCATGGGCTATTCTTCTGTATACTCCGCTGTTGCAAGGCATCTATTGGTGGCTCGCCTTCATTCCATATGCTTATGTCGCACAATCCTATTTTAAAGGACGGTTTGGCCTGATGTTTCATTGCATGTGCCACCGTGCCATGTTTAAGAAAGGATACATGTGGCTTCATAAATACACTACCTGGATTGTAGCGCCATTTTTTGGAAATACACCGGAGACGTATTTCGCGCATCACATCATCATGCACCATGTTGAAAACAACCAGGAAGATGACGCGAGCAGCACGCTTAAATATCGTCGAGACAGTCCAACTGATTTTATGAAATACTTGTTTCGTTTTTTATTGATCGGGATTGTGGACACGTTTATGTATCTTTTTAACCGGAAGAAAAGAAAAATTTACACGCGCATGACCTTCGGCGAATTCTCTTTTATTCTGTTTTGCGTATTGATGTGCTTCGTCAATTTCAAGGCGACGCTCATGATTTTTATCATTCCCATGTTCTATGC
>JAGOIB010000026.1 GCA_017995875.1 Saprospiraceae bacterium | reverse complement strand
GTGCATTCTTAGGATAGATGCAGGAAGAGCCGAGGAATAATAATTTTTTTACTCCGGCGAGGAATGAACCGTGAATAATGTTGGCTTCCATTATCAGGTTATCGTACAAAAATTCTGCGCGGTATTGATTATTGGCAAGAATTCCACCCACCTTCGCTGCTGCCAGGAAGACATATTCCGGACGCTCTTCTTCCAAAAATGAAATGACAGCATCCTGGTTTCTCAGATCCAGTTCTTTTGATGATTTACCTATAATGTTAGCATATCCCAAACTACTGAGTTTACGATGTATCGCAGAGCCCACCATCCCCGTGTGGCCTGCGATGTAGATTTTAGCGTTTAGGTTCATACGTTTTCGGTTTTGCCCCTAAATCCCCTGAAAGGGGACTTGACTTTTTGGAGAAAAGGCTGCAGTTTTGAAGAAAATAAGAATGCATGAGCATGAACATGTATTTCGGAGCGAGTAAAGAAACTATTTTATTTGCCAGGTATCTACGCCAAAACATGACTGGTGCAGAAAAGATATTATGGGAACATATTCGCAAGGAAAAATTAGGGGTTAAATTCAGGAATCAACATCCATTATATAAATACGTGGTCGATTTTTTTTGCTTTGAATTACTCTTATTCATTGAAGTAGATGGATCAATACACACCTTAACAGAGATAGCTTTAAATGATAAAGACAGAGAAGACAACCTACTTGGCCTTGGGCTACATGTCATTCGATTTACTAACGATGAGATATTTTCTAACATTGACAAGGTTTTAATAGATATTAATTACATACTATCTGAACTACAATTATTGAAGTCCCCTTTAGGGGATTTAGGGACAAACACCAAAGATGCAAGTCCCCTTCTTGGGATTTAGGCGCTAACTTAGGAAGATGCACATCCCTTTCAGGGGATTTAGGCGCTAACCTACGAAAATGTAAGTCCCCTTTCAGGGGATTTAGGGGCAAACCGAGTTATTCGTATTCATTCGTGATATCAAACCCCTCCCGCTTCAGCAAAGCAATGCGGTGAAACAAATTAATATCCGCAATAACCATTTCCTTACACAATGAAGCTACATCGTGCTTCGGCACCCAATCAAGTTTTTCCTTTGCTTTGGTAGCATCACCCACTAACAGATCTACTTCTGTTGGTCTGTAATAGTGTTTATCAACCCGTACAAGTACATCATTGACTGTGAGATCACATGTCTTGCCTACCATATGTTCAAAACGTGACTTATCTATCGATGCTATTGCCCCTGTCTCATCAGATCCCTTTCCCTTAAATGCAAGCTGGATTCCAACTTCATTAAACGCCATGGTAACAAAATCCCGCACGGAGGTAGTTACACCAGTAGCGATCACCCAATCTTCTGCCGTATGGTATTGAAGTATTTTCCACATTACTTCCACATAATCCTTCGCATGGCCCCAGTCTCTTTTCGCGTCCAGATTGCCGATGAAAAGTACATCCTGCATGCCCAAAATAATTTTTGCTACAGCCCTGGTGATCTTGCGGGTTACAAAAGTTTCACCTCGCAATGGACTTTCGTGATTGAATAAGATACCATTGCAGGCAAATATATTATACGCTTCACGGTAATTGACGGTTATCCAGTAGGCATACAATTTGGCCACACCATATGGTGATCTTGGATAAAAAGGGGTTGTTTCTGATTGTGGTATTTCCTGAACTTTACCATACAGTTCTGAAGTCGAAGCCTGGTAGATCCTTGTCTTTTCTGTCAGTCCGAGTAACCTTACAGCTTCAAGTATGCGTAAGGTTCCGATACCATCTACATCCGCTGAGTATTCCGGCTCCTCAAAACTTACCTTCACGTGAGACATAGCGCCGAGGTTATAAATCTCATCGGGTTGTACTTCCTGGATGATACGGATGATATTGGTGGCATCACTCAGGTCGCCATGGTGCAAAATAAAATGGCGGTTGTCCACATGCGGATCCTGGTACAGGTGATCGATCCTTGCGGTATTGAAAAGCGAACTCCTCCGCTTTATACCATGAACGATATATCCCTTCTTCAGTAACATTTCAGAGAGGTAAGCTCCATCCTGGCCGGTGACGCCGGTAATCAATGCTGTTTTCATACTAAAATTCCCTTTTGGGCAGGCCTTTAAAGCTCTTATAAATAAGATTGCTCTTTGGAAATAAGATGACCCATCCTGTAATAAAAATAATTTTCAAATCCGTCCACACGGATTTATGTTTATTATACCAAAGCTCTACTTCACCCTTATGTGGCGCGATTACTTTCTCATAATATATTTTTGGTTCAATACCTGAGGTCGATATCAACTTTTCTTCATCCCGGTAGATGATGGATCCAACACCTGTGATCCCGGGCTTGCTTTGATATATTTCCTTTTGTACATAGGCAGGATAGGCATTGAAAGTCGACATGACCAATGGCCTCGGACCGACAATACTCATATCTCCAAGGAGTACATTGAGGACTTGTGGTAATTCATTGATCTTCGTAATCCTGAGATATTTGCCCACTGGTGTAACCCTGGGATCATTCCTTAGTGTAATAGCCCCGGTACCGATGTTCAGGCTATCACTGACCATGGTGGCAAATTTAAATATCCTGAATTCTTTATTGTATTGACCAATTCTCGTTTGGCGGTAAAAGACTTCACCTTCCCCCGAAATACGAAGGAGCAGAATGATGAGAAGAAAAAATGGCAAGAGCAATAAGCAAACACTCAAGGCAATGATAATATCCAATATGCGCTTTACGAATGTATACATACTACATTTTTGAATCGAGGTTTCTTCCGGTCTCCTGATGATCAAAGTCAGGGATATATTTTTTCATCAGGGCTACTATCTGGTCCTTTTGTACATCCGGTTCGAGAAATAAATTTCTGAATTCGCTCAATTGCCTGTCTATTTCTGCAAGAGAAACAATAGTCGAATTTTTAATGACTCCGAGGGAAACAAATGATTCAAGATCTTTTCTTTCATTTGCTCCATAAAATTCTTCAAGGGATTTCTCACCAGTTGTGTCGGAAGTAAAATAGTAGACAGGATACCATGAATCTGATTCTTTTCTTTTAGCTGCCTTGTTCTTAGCTTCCTCTTCTGAAACACACAAATCCGGTTTTAATCCCATTTGCTCTAAAAAAGCTGTAGCAATAGCTGAAAACGTTTTGGTACTTTCCACAGCAAGCTTTGGAAAAAAAATATCAGCACTTTGCCCAAGCAAACTGGAGATCATGCAGATTTGTCCGGATTCCTCCGGACTGACAAAATATCGTTTCACATCATTAGGCGCCGTTATCGGTTGTCGATGCGCCAGTCTGTTGATAAATCCATCCAGCAAGCTCCCATTCGAAAATGCTACGTTTGCAAACCGGGCAGTAGTCATATTCAAATACGGAGAATAGGCGAGGATGAGGTTTTCCATTAGTTTTTTTGTGCCTCCCATTACATTGACAGGGCCTGATGCCTTATCTGTGGAAACTGCAAATACATGCTCAGGTTGATGGGCGTTGGCCAGTTTCAGTAATTTGGCGGTGTTGAAGACATTATTCTGAAACATCGCTTCAACGGCAATAGCATCCTTTTCACTTCGTACATGTTTATGTGCAGCAAAACAAGCTATCACATCAAAGTGCGTTTGCTGCATAACCTTTTCAAGGAGCGGCAAACCAAAATCAAATGCATATGTGATAAACTCATCTGGAACAGGTAAATCGTTTGAGCTTCTCAAATCACGTACTAATTCTGTCAGGCCATTTTCACTATAATCAATGACCGTAATATGCTTTGGTCCATAGGGTAGAATAGCTCTGATATAATTTGATCCGATTGTACCGGCTCCACCAATAACCAAAAATGATTTCCCCTTGCATGCTCTCGTCAGTTCAGTCTGATGGGATAGGATATCTTTCTGAAACAAACTGATTTCTCTGTTGACAATATGCTCCCGGATAAATCTATCTAACTCACTTTTTATCATTTCCCTGCGATGTTTTCTGCTTTCATCATTTCCCTGATTCCTTCAGCAAAAGAAACGGGAGGAATAAAATGGAGCCGTTCATTTGACGAAGAAGGGTCAACAACGAACTCCTCAAATAGCCTTTGATATACACCCGGCCTCAATACCCTGATGACACTCCTGAAAATAGTGGGAAAAGGAATCATTCGCTTTGGGTTTTTTAGACTCATGTTGATTTCCCGTATGATTTCAGTTGTTGATTTTGGTGGTTCAGATGCAATGTAGATTCCACTTGCTCGTTGATCAATGATGGTTTTCAGCATGGCAAGTAAATTGTCAATGTATACCAGACTACGCTTTGCATCGATACCCATAAAAGGAAGTATGGGCAATTTCCTCGTCAAACCGATTAATTTCCGGATATTTCCCTTTACGCCACTACCATACACCACCGCCGGCCGGACAATCGTCACAATGAAATCCGCAGTGTTCATTTTAAGCAACGCCTGCTCAGCTTCCCACTTGCTTTTTCCATACGCATCTTCAGGATGGCATTCCGAAAATTCATTCAATACTCTATTTTCTGTTTTTCCAAATACCTTGACGGTGCTTACAAAAACAAATTGTTGTACACCTCGTGCTTTTGCATTGACGGCAAAATTTATGACTTGCTCCTTATTAACGCTATAATACATTTCATCTTCCACCTTGCCAGACTGATGGGCAATTCCGGAGAGATAAAGAATGGCATCAATACCTTTCATGTCGATGTCCGCTCCATGATAGCTTCTGAGTGAAATCGTTTCAACGTTGTAATAACGCTGCAAGTAAGGGACAGCATGCAGGCCAATGAATCCAGAAGCCCCGGTAATCAGTATGCTACGCTCCTTCATAAATGGCAAATGTCCTTTCCACAACTTGCTGGATGGAATATTCCTTTTCAGCTTTTGCCCTTGATTTCAATCCCATGGATTCTCGCAATCCCTGATCTTCTAAGAGTACCATAATAGCTTGCGCCAATTCATGTGCATTTTCCTTCTCTACAAGAAATCCATTTACACCATGATCAACCACTTCTCTGCAACCGGGAACATCTGTTGTGACAATCGGCCTGCCAATCGCACATGCTTCAATCAGTGCCTTCGGAAATCCTTCACGATACGAAGGCAAAACAACTATGGCTGACCGTCTATAGAGTCCGGCAATATTCTCCTGATGTCCCACCCACTTCACTACACCTTCATCTGTCCATTGTAGCAAAATCTCTTCCGGTATACCCGACACGTTTTCTGCATCCAACTTTCCGGCAAGAATAAATTCGACATCTCTATGGTTTCCGGACTTTATGATCCTGGCCGCTTCCACGAGCTCCTTTATCCCTTTATCATATAACATCCTGGATGCCATTACCACTTGAAGAGGTTTTTCATGTACGGGAGGTGAAAAATCAAATTCGCTCAAATCAACGCCCGAACCTTTAATAAGAAACACCTGGTTATGCTGTATCCCTGGAATAGATCTTACAAATTGCAGGTCATCCTGATTCTGTACAATAATCCTGATGGATTTGCCTTTGATCGCAAATTTGTAAAACTGTCGGATCAGCGTATTACGCATTGAAAAGCTATCCTCTCTCATAAACACTGTGCCCAATCCTGAAATGGCATTCACAATCCTGGGTACATGCGCGAGCCTGGCCGCAATGGATCCATACAGAATAGGTTTGATGGCAACATGATGAACGATATCTGGTTTTTCCCTTTGATAAATTCTAAATAAAAATCGGAACAAAGCCATTTCGGAAAAAACATTGGATCCTCCTCTTGTGGCTGGCAATGGAACAAATTTTAATCCATGCTGCCTGATTTCATCACCACGGTTTTCTTCTTCAATCGCAAGGATGGTCACATCATAATTTCTTCTCACTGCTTCTAATGCAATGGGTAACCTGTGGGATAAAAAAAACCACTCGACATTAACAACAATAAAAAGTTTCTTCAACACCATTTACGATACCATCCGTACAAGCAATAGAGAAACCAGACCAGGTAAGGATTTTCCTGTCGTTTGGCATTTGTTTTAAAGTTGACAATGATCTGCTTTAATGTGTCCGGTTGAAAATGAAAAGCAGCTACAAAATCAGTATCGAGGTAGATGCCATCCAGCTCCTGAGAAAGAATTGTGTGAAGCCATTTTTTTGTTGGAATAGCAAAACCCTGTTTAGGTCTGTCCAGTAATTCTTTCGGAACATATTTATAAAGAATCTGTCTCAGTATCCATTTTGTTTCACCTTCCCGGATTTTGAGATTATCCGGAAGCGACATGGCAAATTCAATGATATGCTGATCCAGGAAGGGCTCACGAGCTTCAAGGGCATTCTGCATGGTAGCCCTGTCAACTTTAGTCAGTATATCTCCTTCCAGATACGTGGTAATGTCCATGGCGCCCAATAAACCATAGACCATATGATTGCGCTGCTTCCAATCACCTTGGTTGTTTTGTTCAATTATTGGATTGTAGATAAGTTCAGCAATCCGCTTATCGGACATATAGGATGAAATCAAATTTTGAAATTCAACCGGATTTCTCGCCTTAATCGCATTTACTATTTTCGTGAGACGCCATTCTAAATTTCCAATTCCAGATGTAAGCGGTAAGCGATTTAATAATTGAATGGCCCGGTCGTGTCCTATAGCTTCAATCGTTCCGGCCATAATGTCTCTGGTCCAGCCCGGGATTTTCGAGAGGCGTTTAAAATATAGGTGGTTTGCAGAATATTTGAGATATCCTGCAAATATTTCATCTCCACCGTCAGCCGAAAGGGAAACTGTCACATCCTTCCTGGCTAGCTTCGAAACTAAAAACGTTGGTATCCCTGAATTATCGCCGAAGGGTTCGTCGTAGATATAGAAATAATCACGGAGTATTTCGGAAAACTCATCCTCTCCACAATACACTTCGTGATGGTCAGTCCCGAGATGCTCTGCTATTCTTTTTGCGTGTTCGGCCTCGTTGTATTCCTTTTCGTTAAATCCAATTGTATAGGTCTTCAAAGAGGATGGACTATTTCGCTGTATAAGTGCAGCCACAAGAGACGAATCGATACCACCGCTTAAAAAAACACCAACTGGGACATCAGCGACCATGCGCAACATAAAACTTTCTGTTAGGATCGATTCACATTCCTCAATCAGTACGGTATCCGATTTTGTAGTAAGATTAACTGTATTATAAATCTGTTTAAGGCTCCAATACTTCTTTATTTCAAAAGCCCCTGAACCGGAAACTGTCATGACAGACCCTGGTTCCAATTTATGGGCATATTGGTATATGGTCATTGGATGTTGGATATACCCATGCTTCAAAAATCCAGGAATAGAAGCTTGATTGATTGTCTTGTCAAATGCAGGATGCTGATGAAATGCCTTTAACTCAGAGGCAAACATAAACAGGTCGTTTTTCTTGTACCAATACAATGGCTTCACACCTACACGATCTCTGCAGAGGGTAAGGCGTTCCTCCTGTTCATCCCAAAGGGCCATGGCAAACATCCCCCTGAATTTTTCAAGCGATGCCATTCCCCATTGCTCCCATGCGTGCAGGATTACTTCTGTGTCTGAATTGGTTCTGAAGCTATGCCCTGATTGTACGAGTTCAGCCCGCACATCCTGATAGTTATAAATTTCTCCATTGTATACAAGACGGAAATGCTTGTATGAAAACGGTTGATTGGCCTCAGGAGACAGATCTATGACGGCAAGTCTCCTATGTCCTAATCCTAAAGTAGTAGTCTGATCAACGTACAATCCTGAAGCATCAGGGCCGCCATAGGTCATCGAATCCCTCATCCGATGAAGTACATTGCTGTCTACATTGCCAGACTGATTCATATTCCAAAGACCTGCTATCCTACACATTCCATTTTATACTTAACAATAAATTACTTGCAACTTTACTTACTGATTACTTTTTTGAAAAAAAACATCCAGAAACAAATTCTGGTATTGTTCCAATATTTTTTCCTGTCCAAAACGTTGATGGATATCTTCCGCCATATTCAGAGGATTCCATTGTGTTTCAAGAGCCAGCAACATTTTATCAACAAACTCATCAACATTATTGTCTTCTACCAGGTATCCATTAAATCCATGCCTGATGATTTCCTTCGTGCCACCCGGGACATCATATGCTACAACAGGGACACCAGCGGCACAACTTTCGAGCACCGCATTCGGAAAGCCTTCAAAATACGAGCCCTGCAAAAATAAATCGCTATTCTGTAGTTCGTCCATAGGTGTATCCATATGTCCATGGAATACGATTCTATCCATCAGCCCCAGTTCGTTTACTTTCCGCATAATCCTCTCCTCTATTTCAGGAGTGTGGAAATCTCCTACAACATGATACAAGAAATCATGTTTAGCTCTGTTATCAAATGCTTTGATGATATCCAGGAGCCTATCATATCCCTTTTCGGGTCTCAACCTACCTACTGTAATGATTTTTATTCTCTGGTTTTTTCCTGATCGTATTTTCGGTACTTCAGAACGCTCCATGGGATTATTAATAAGTGTCAATTTTAGCTTATCAACATAGAAATTATTGATCAGGTCATTGCATATATCATTACTCTGACAAATGATCCTGGCATAGTGCGAATAGAATAATCTGGTCCAGGTCTTAATCAAAACATTTTTAATACTTCCTTCTTCTACAAGGTAACTCATCAATGTGCTTTCCCTGTTTATAAAGGAAGGGCGATGCTTACGTGGTAGGGAGATTTTTATGATAGGCATTAATAGATTTACGGGTGATACAGTACCTACCACCAAATCAGGTTTACGTTTCTTAATTACTTTCCTGATCTTTCCTATTGCCCTTATCGTACTTGAGGCATGTAATTCATGGAGTACTATATCGTCCTTAAGAAAAGCATTGTGCTGCACCCGATTGATTAGTATACACTGTACCTGAAATCTACGCCTATCGAGATTATTCATTAATAGTTGAAAGACTTTCTCAGCCCCACCGGAACCTAAACTGTGCGTGATAAAAAGAATCTTGATGGGTTCCCTGTTACTCTTCATTCGCTATTTTTACCCGATCCTTTCTATCACTAAATATGGCAGGTTTGCTTTTCAACAAAACCAGGTTTTTGTCCGTATCCGGTACCTTCAATGTATTGCCTGCATATTTTAGTATCCTTCCACTTGTGTCCAGGATATACGGAACTTCCAATGGCTTGCTTGTACACAATTTGTTTCTCTCGATTATCCCACCTGTTTTTGTATGTTCAAATCCATTGAACCAAATAAAATGATTGCTTCCGCTTTTTATGGTATTATCAACTACATTTCCGACCGCATCATTAACCAGTATGCTGTAACCGATACAGTTCACCAACTCATTTCTGCTGACTTCATTAATACCAGCATGAAGGGCAATACCATTCTCCTTACAGTTCATTATTCGATTCTGTAGTATTTCCAGACTGTCCATATCAGATGCTATGGCAGCTTGTCCCTCGATATTCATAATCTTATTATGGCTGACTACGGCCGTACTTACATAACCTGTTTCTCTTCTCAACTCAATTCCTTCATCCCTTGTATCAGAAATTGTATTCGTGGTAATTAACCCTCCCAATCCTCTATAATAAATTCCCATTTGATGATCTGTAATCGTATTCGATTTTATTAGGACCGAATCAGGTGGAACGTTATAACCAGGATAACGAATGCTGTTGATCCCATATTTACTGTTTCCGGAAATGGAATTTCCAATAATGCTTATATTCTTACCACATGTGTATATACCGCTGCCATTTTGAGAAATATCGCAATCCTCTATTGTTATATTTTCCGGAACACCTATATACGGAATGGCTATCCCATTTCCCTTATTACCCAGGATTTCAACATTTTTAATGCTCACATTATAGACACCAGGTCTTACATTGTCTTCGTCGGGCTCAATATCTATGCCTGCTTCAGGTGGGGTGCCATTACTCATATTATAACTCGAGTGATCAATCCTGATATCAGAACAATGAATGAGACTTAGCCCATTTCGCAAAGAATTTGTAGTGTTACAATTTTGTATAACGATATCCCTGCTTAAAACCTCTTGCCGGTTTACATCAGCAGCTATCTGCATCCCATCACCAAGACTGTTGAGTAGGTTTATGTTTTTAAATACCAAATGACTACTGTTATAAATAAATATTGAATGCAGGAGTCGATTTGTGGTGAAAAGTTGCCTGTTGCTATTCAATGAAATATTTTTCAGCGTGACATGCCTGACATTAAATAGTTTAATTATAGCCGGGCCAGGTTCCGATGGAAGCGAATACAGGTTAAGTTGCGATTGCTTGCCAACCATCCTGATGTTTTCTGCATTCTCTATTTCCAGTAAGGATTCGATACGAAATGATCCAGATGAAAACCTGATATCTTTAACGCCGCTTCTAATGGCTTCCTCAATTATCGGAACAACATCCAAACCAACCAATGATTCACTATTCAAATACAAGGTCCGGCTGTTGCCGGTTGTTCTACAGGAAACTAAAATCATGATGGAAATCAAAACACATGTCCATGCCCAGGTTCTTAGCATTATGACTGGTGTTGAACCTGTTTTAACACCTCTTCAGCATTCCGGATATTATCAAAATAGCGTTTCCCTTTCCTATTTCCATTCTCCGCCATTTTCTCTCTAAAGTCTTCATCCAAAATGATTCTTTGGATTGTACCTCTTGAGCTATCACTTAATCTACCGCTATCATCCACACCCACAAATCCGACATCCTTTCCATCCTCCAAATACAAAGGAATATCTCCAATTGGGGATACAAGTATTGCCTTCCGCAAAGCCAGGTATTCAGCTAACCTTGTTGGAAAAGCACATCTTTCTTCTAATGAATCCTTTCTGCATAACACTAGTATGTCAGCAAGCATCAATTCAGATGCCATCATGTCTTCGCGAACCTGCCCTAAGCTTACAATTTGAGCACCGTACCTGTTTTGCAGTTCTTCTACCAATTTCTTTCCGTTTATGGAAGCTCCATATCTCCCAATAAATTTCACTTCAACATGGTCATGATGATCCAATACCTCTTGAACGACCAACTTCAGTGTTTTCGGAGCATCGCGTTCAATTAAACTTCCCACATATAATAAGGTCACTTTGTCCATAGGATTCGGCTTGCCGGGAGGACCGGCAAATCGTTCAAATCCAGGCAGAATAATAACTGGCTTACCATAAACCTCAAGATACTTCTTCAGTGAAGTCGAAATACTAATGAAGAAAGCAGCCCGTTTTAAGATTGCTTTTTTCCCTGAATAATAATCGGGGAATAAAAGCAAGTTGCTTAATTTTCCTTTAAAAGTTATGTCTTTGGCAAACAAGAACGTTCGTAGCGAGTAGTTTGAATCACGTAGCTCTGTGATATCAAATGTCATCGGAATTTTCAATTGCTGTACTAATTTGGTGACCGCATTGAAATAAGCATAACTCGTGCCATCATATATGTACACCAACTGTACTTTTTCCTTGCTCGTAATCCGTTGTACTATTTCGCAAAATGATTTTGACACTTTTGACCTGTAGTAGAAGAGGTTTTTAAACTGGAGCTCATTCCTACCTGGAAAAATGAAGTATTCTGATACATTTTGTGCATTGTAGTCATCTATCTTCAAGCGTCTGGATGGCATATGATAGAAGGAAACTACATGCACCTTTTGCCCATTAGCTACCAGCCCTTCTACAAAATTATATACACGTAAGGATGCTGCTGTTCCACCTGGATAGGAATACGGAATTAAAGCAATTACGGTGCTTGACATTGGCCCGGTCCCGCTATAACGCGATTGTTCTACTTTGCTCATTTTACTGGTGATCGGTTTCTCCTGTACCACAACAGCGGCAAGCTGAAAGGATACATCGCCCAGTAAAGCAGGAGCGCCGGCCATTTAAGGCTGTGTACTTGCTCCGCTATTGATAATTTCTGGAACCCGGAAGCCTCCATATAAAGGATAGTTGCTTTTAGAAAATAAAGCGGGTCATGGGCAAAATACTTCATTTGGGTATTGAGTGTCGCCTTCATGTCATGCATACATCCAAAGCTGTTCGTTTTCCTATTTTCCTTTCCTGTGGTAGTTATAGATTTTCTGACACCCTCGTTGTGATAAGTCCTCAATGGCTCATTTATAAAAACAATTTTATATCCGGCATTTGCGATTCTACTCCAAAGAATGTTTTCAGGTATATATCCATTGTTAAAGTATTCATTGGAAAAGCGGAATTTTCGTAAAACCTCTGTGCGTTGCATTCCCCATTTTTCACCTTTTACATTATATCTGTGATGCATTTCACTATGGTCAGAAATCATTAAATGTTTAGGATACCGGTCTCCAATGATCTCACCTTTTACGTTTTTACACAGGCAGTTCACTCCCACGAGAGTTTCCTGAACAGCTTTAGGCACCTCATAAAATGTGCTAATTAGCCTTTCAAGGGTGTTTGGTGCAAATGCATCATCTGCATCAGCAATCAGGAAAAATTTTCCTTCGGCCATTGATATTGCTTCCTGCAAGGTGAAAAACTTATGCATATTCTTTTGACGATGGAAACGGATCCTGAGCCTATTTTCATCCATCATTTCCCTGATGATATCGGCTATATGATCTGTTGAACCATCATCGATCACCAACCACTCAAAATCAATAAATGTCTGCTGCAAAAGGGATTTATATACCCTATTGATGGTATTTGCCCCGTTGTAGACAGGGGTAAAGACTGTAAATTCAATATTCGAATCCGGTTTCAAACGAATACTACCTATGGCCCTTAACAACAATCAATTGGCCGATCACTACACCGTATAACATTAGGTCATACACCTGGCCTCTGTAATAAAACCACCCTTCTGCAAATAGAAAAATAGTCATTCCGAGAAAAATTAAAAAGCAAACTAAGGTGTCCCTATCTTGATAATAGAGCTTTCGCTTTATCCACAATGATGCTATCAGTAAAGCGAATAAAAAAAGATAAACGATACCACCCTTAAGCATGAAATTGAAAACACCAATATGGGTTGCATCTCTTTCCTTTTTTAGAATTTCGATATCCTTGTATTTGCCACCAAATCCCTTGCCCACAACTATTTGTTTCACATCAAGGGATCGCAGCATCATCCCCACCTCTCTCACACGCTCGTTTTCAGAAGTAAAAACCCCTAAAGCACCTTCCGTATATTTAATATTGGCATTCCCCACGTCTCCTTCAAATCTGTTCACAAGCGCTTCATACTGTTTACGAAGCAGATCAGCTGGCAGATATTGTTTAAATGCTACGAAGGTCAAAATGGAGAAGACCAGAAAGAGGCCAACTCCTCTAAGTAACTTGACGGTTGAAATTCCATACTCCTTGTTTTTCCATGCCAGGTATATAAAACAACCAATAAAGAATAAAATCCGAACCGTAGGGCCTCGTTTTTGAAAAATGATTTGTTGCAATAGCAGGAATAGAACTGCTGCCAATATAAAGAACAACCTAAGCCTGTTTTTAGGGTTTAATGTCAATAAAAACAATGGCCAGAAAGATTGGCTAAACTGTGTCCTATAACCAACAATAGAGCGTGTGATTCTTTCTCCCCCCTTAAAATTCAAGAGGTTATCTTCCTGTAGCCAGTAATTGACCTTAATCATTGTAGTTGCCTGTATATTGACGGCTATAGCTGCAATAAAAAAGTAAAATCCAAATTTTTGAAAATCTTCCCAGAATGCCTTTGATGTGCCCAAAAATATAAATCCTGAAAAAGCAGTAAACGTTACAGAATCGACAAGCCAGGTGGCTATTTGATTACCGGATAATAATCCTGCAATCGCAAGGAAGATGCTATAACCAAAAAAGGTCAGCAACAATAAACCCATGTGCATGGGGATGTCCTTAAAAAGACTTGGCTTATAGAATAACAACATTAGGGGAATGCAGCCATAACCAAAATAAGTAATTAAGAATAGCTGGCTATCTGTAAATAGTTGAAATTTTACTATGAAATAGGCTGAAGTAAGCGAAATAAACCCACAGGACAGGAAGACTAACAGTAAAAGGCGCCTTAGGATATGGACTGCCTTCATGATGCAGCAGTACTATGAATCATCTGAATGCTAATATAGTTGGCGATAGAAAGCAGGACTTTCACCAGCAGCAGGGATAATACCAATACCAGCAAAATATTTTGTGTTGATGTAAAGGTCATGAACAGGTACGGAATACACCAGGTAAGGATGGCAGATATGGCCAGATACATGTACATTGGTTTCCATGCCTTCAGAATGGCAAAAGGATTGTAAAAAAGGTTCATGCAGCTTACCAGCGAAAAAAGTAATGCCCATTCACAGACGACGATCGCGTTGCTATATTGAGGTGCAAACCGGTAGAAAATTTCGGGTAAAAGGAAATACAGCATTACAATAACCGGAACCATGATCAACATGGCAGAAAAACCTGCCGATACGCTTTTCCTGATGACCTCTTTCACATTTTTGTTGGCCCCAAAATCAAAACTTATCTGTGGATAGAGATAGGTCGAAATGATTCCCGGCACCAACGTACCAAAATTGATCAGTATGCTGACAGGGTAATACATACCCAGTGTCGCTATGTTGCCAAAAATCAAAATGAGCATACCCGGGAAGGAATTAATAACAGACTGACCATAATTTGAAACGAACAATGGCATGCCCATCCTGAATAACTGTTTCAAATATTGCACATTCAAGTCTGCCTTAAATCGAAATGGCCTAAACCACAACATTAAGATCAAACCAACAAAGGCAAGTACAACAACCCTTGCAAGATATCCTTCAAAGCCAAAAAAATATACCAACCATACCGAAAGTATTGTGAAAATAATCAGGATCAACTGCACAAACGCCAATTTGCGAAAGTCTCTTCCTGATCTAAAGGTCAGCTCTATAAATCCACTATAAAATTTAAATGGCAGGTATGCGGCAAAAACAAGCATGCACTCTCTCCAATAAACAATTGGTGGATGATAGAAAAAAAGAGAAACGGGCAGCGCAATTAAAAAAAACAGGGAAACCAGGATGGCATAACCTTCTGCCGTATCATGGTATTTCATAGCCTTTTCAGTCCTGTTTCTGCCCAGGTAAAACGGAAGTTCTCTGTTGAGTGAATTAAATATACCAAACCTGGCAAACATCAGATAGCTTTCGATAAGCAGTATCAATTGCCAGATACCCATTTGCTCGGGAGATATCCATCGTATACATATCAAGCCGGTGAACATGCGCGCCAGGTTCAGCAACAACGACACGACCATGAAAGAATTGGTCAGCCTGGTTGTTTCCTTAATCGTATGCCGGATTCCCCGTAAGGAAAGAATGTTACTGGTTATAGCCAAGAAGAAATCGAAAAAGTATTTTGAATCTATGGATGATTAGCATGCAATTTTGCCTCTCCCATAGTTGAATCAGTATCATTGATTGCTTTAATAAATCTGGCAGGATTTCCACCCCACACTTCAAAATCGGGGATATCTTTTGTAACCACTGAACCTGCCGCCACGACACTTCCCTTCCCTATACTGACACCTTTCAATACATGGCAATACCCGCCTATAAAGGCGCCTTCCTTGATTTCAATTGGCTTGCTCTGAGGCTGGCTTCCATCCCTGCGTGCGTATTCCAGTTCATGAAAGTCTGTATCATAAATGCAACTGCCTCCTCCAACCAAAACATTAGGTCCTATAAGGATTTGATGGGTGCAAATAATAGTGGCACTGCTTATACCTGCATTCGCTCCGATGATGAGCTTTCCATTTTTAAATACAGTAATGATGCTGTTTCTTTCCCCTCCGAATGTATTGGCAAAATAACCTGAATGAATCCGGCTGTGGGCTTTCATTTCAAACACACTACCGGTGTGCAAGGTGAAGTGTACAGGACCTGTAATATATATTGGGCTTTCCATTGTACAACCTGCATGCATCTTAAAGAAGAGGCCATACCACCAGGTATAAAAATACTGGGCCAGCAGTGCCCTCAATCGATATAGTTTACTCCAACTCATTGTGTATTTACGGGGTTGAAGGTTTAGATTTTTCGTAATTCAAACAGGCCACATCCATACTGACACCCAAGATTATTCAAAATAGCCTCCGTTGATAATGGTACGTTCTCATGGAGATTTCCTACATCATCAACATAGGAAAACGAAATGATCTCATACTTACCTTCCATAAGATCCAAAAGGTATCTCAAGGAAAATACACGATGCGCATTAAATTCAATTCGTTGCGGGCCGATGGGTGTAGAAAAATAAAATATTCCCTGTGGCTTGAGACAAGCATAGATATTATTCCAGCCTGTCAGATAACCTTCCGGATCGATTGGATCTCCATATCGTCCAAGCCCGAAATGCTCCAGTGCATGAAGACACGATACAGAACTGGTATAATCCCGTATTGGAAATGATTTATCAGATAGATCGGCCTGCAAATATTTAATATTCAAAACCAAATCTGATAGTGGTCGTATGTCCATTACTTCCACCTCCATAAACACGGCAAGGTGAGCAACAAATCCATCTGTACGACTACCTATATCCAGATGATATTTTGGCCTGGCTTGATAAATCTTCCGGGCCATGTAAAGGTCCTGATGAAAGTAGTGACCTGATAATATTCCACCCTTCTGAAATCGATTTCCGAATATCGGATGCATATGCATCGTACCGAAAAGTCCATTGTGTGACATTTTCTTATTAAATGCCCTATAGTCCTTGATGTAATAGCGGAGGCCTTTAAACCCTTCAATGATTTTCAGGGGATTAAATCCAAAATTGATTAAAAACAGGTAGGTTGTTTTTAAAAACAACCTGATGCTATTTGAATTTTTTCCGGACGGCATAAAATAATTGTCTGATAAAAACTGGCATTATACTGAAAACTATGAAGTGCTTAATTTGTGATGAGGGTTTAGATTTCTTTTCATTATGAAATAATCCTCTTTGATGATAATCGATCCCCGCTTCCTCTAACCTAATCATCATTGAAGGATTCCACTTTCCCTTCTCAATGGAATTGATGTAGGGAATGACCTGTTCGTACGTTGAATAAAAATGTTTGTAGCGTTGGCTGCGCAAGGAACCATATTTTTCAAAATCCCAGGCATTTTCACCCTTTTTCAGCAATTGCTGAAGGGTACTCCTGCGAATGATTGATGTGCATAAGGAGACTCTATACGGTGCTCCCCTGCTGATAGAACCATATGTTGCAAATTCTTTTCCATCCGGAGGCGGAGAAGGCCTTAGTCTTAAATAATCATATTGGTTTTGAACACAGGTTGAGACAAGTTGTTGGATCAATCCCGTATGAACACGCTCTGTGAGAATCAGATCTTCAAAGATGGTCAACACATACTCACTTGTAAGTTTTTCCAGTCCTAACAACAGATTAGAGGACCAATCAAGGTCATTTCCAATACATAGACTTCTGATCCGTGAATCCGGATAGGATTTAATATTGGTTAGCAAATTAATTGTATAAGGGCAATCTGGCCAATTCCTGAGAAACGATGAAATCGATATATTCCAGATATCTGCGTATCCATCAAAGGAAATCATCAGTATTTCAACCGACTGTTCTTTCCTATTATCCTGCATCAGGCCATTTTTCTTTCATTACCTAATGCGTGTATTAAAAAAAACAAATTACCCCGGCTATTCGATTTCTCTTTACTTTCTATCAAACGTGAATTCATTATTCCCTAAGTTACAGGTAGTTTTTATGTTTGTGAGTATCCAGCCTCTACTGCTGAAAAAGCAAAATATTTCCTCAATTGTGGCAACCTCAAATGGGTAGCCTCCCAGCCAATCAATCCAATCGTGGATAACCGACATACCCCTGTTCTTTTTATATTCAGTAAATCTGTTTTTCCCTTGTATAATTGATGATGCCAGTAACCTTAGAAAGAAATAAGGAATAAAAATGCCACTGACAATAATTTTTCCAAAAATACCTGAACAATAAAATTCTTTCACCTTTTTCCATAACCTCGATTTTCTACCTTGATCGTTATATATGGCTATGTATAGTGTTCCCTTCAAATTGACTAAGGAAGCTGCGTTTTCAATGGCAGTCCACATTTTACCCGTGTGGTGCAAAACACCAAATGAATAAACAATATCAAATTTCCCTAACTGATTGAGATATTTTTCATCTAAAACTGAACCTTCTTCGATAACCCAATTTGGATCATTAGGAAAGAAGCGTGAGCGAAGCAATTTAGCGCAGGAAACTGACGCAGGGTCAAAATCAAAGGAATGAACCTTTGCTCCCAGCCTTCTGGCTGCTAATGAAAACAATCCGCTCCCCGAGCCAATATCTAAAACTGTTTTATCACTTAAAGTTTCACTTTGCAGCGCTTCTTGTACAGATGACTCCGCCGTTCTAATCCTTTCTTCCGTCAGCTTTGATAGAAAACTTTGCCAATTTTTGCCAAACTCGAAGCGCTGTCCTTTTATGATTTCCGTATTGAATGTACTCATAGTGCTATTCAAATTAACCTTTACACATTTAATCAATAAGCATTTGAAAAATTTAAACCTCCGGATAGTTATCAAAAGAAACAACCAGTATTTCAATCGGCAGTGCTTTGCTATTATCCTGCATCAGGTCTTTTCTCTTCCCCCGTTAGGATTTTAAAAAAATGATCATGTGTTTCCTGCTGAGGCATTTCATTCAACCTTAACGTCCTTGCGGAATAATCTTTTCCCTGCGCCGGATATGAAAAACCTTTAAAGACCACATACAAATACTTCTTTGCCATGGCCTTTTCTTCATCGGTAGTCGTATACTTTTCTCCTTTGGCGACCTTACTTATCAATTTGAAATAGCTATCCTTTGTATCCGGCTCGTGTACAAAACCCAATCCCGAATACTTTGGTTGGGCTGCACAAATAACCGGTATCCCTCTCACTACCAAATCCACGCCAATGGAGCTCAGCCAAACCAAACCACATTTAATCTTTGGTAAAAGATAAAATGTATTGATCGGATTTTCCCCCTTGATCACAAGGATGTTGTCGCAACCTGCGCTTAATTTTTCTGCCCAGTCACCCAGCTTAATTTTGACTTTGCTTTTTGCCCATACTTCCGCCGGGTGAGCTCTTATAATCAGTGAATATTGAGGATGATCCTTGAAATAGGCGATCACTTCAGTCATCCAGCTTTGAATACCTTCAAAGATGGTTTCCCGATTAAGGGTTGAGCTATCTCCTATAACGTTTGGTGCCAATAGAAAGGAGTCAGGATACTTCTTTAGAAATGCATCCACTTCTCCGCTTACATTCTCATCGATGTTACTTTGCTGAACATTATAAAAACTTTTCAACCATGACTTTTTATCCGCCTTTTTACCATTTTGAAAATGCAGATATTCTTCAACTGTTTTTTCCTGTTCATCGCCCCAGCCATAATACTTCATCCAACCCCGGATATTATATTCCAACGCGGGTTGGTTAAAATTATAAATCACATGTCCTTCGCGCCAGGACCATCCTTCTACACAAACTGTTTGCATTCCGGATTCTATACCAGCCCTCAATATGGTAGGTGTCGTCTGAATAAGCCCGCTATAACAAATGAAGCGATGATACGTATTCTCTTTTGCTAACCGCTTTACAGTCGTATAAGCTTTGGCACTATCTATGATCAACGTACGAAGCTCTTGTTGGTACTTTGCCACATCCCTGATAATATCTTCCCGTTCAAGGTGGTGGTTATATGCAAGGGCATCATATAGGAACAGAGGCTTCTTGCCTGAATATTGGTCTACTATTGCAGGATCCGCTGCGCTCTCATCAATATCTACTAACCGGATAAATGGAAGTGAAGAAACACTTTCCCAAAAAGATGAATTAGCATACAACGATGCTACTTCAGATTTCCTATATATTAATGTTGAACTATAGCCTAACTGTTTAAGAACAAAGGCAGCATATACTGCCCACTCAATCCATGTTCCATTTCGCAAGGCGGTCATCAGGATAGTACCTTTGTCCTGATCAGAAGCTCTTAGGTTATGTGTCCAGCTTAGTAACGCTGCTTCCGGAGAGCGGTGAACTGCCGGATCGAAATACCTTGTAATTCTTTTAATCATCCTTTGACTTTCGAAAAACAACGGCAATATCCTTGGTCTGACCTGTCCTGACTAAAAAATCTTTCCAGGCTTCATCCATCGTATCATCCAGGCCGGGCATAATGGAATGGCCTTTGGGTACATCATCCCTTAACCAGTAAAGCATATTCGACAGTCCAAATTCATGAAAATACTCTGCCGACAGGAACTCCATACCATTCATCTCAACAAATCTCCTTAGTGCTGCAATGGTAAGATAGACCGGGTGTACTTTTCTGAAAAAGAAAGGCGCAAATGCACTAAAGTTTAACGTCAGCAATACATCATGATAATTTGGCGTAAGGATAAAAGCCAGACCTCCCGGACGTACTATATTCGAAACAGAACGAATAAATTCTTCAGGTTGATGCACATGTTCTATGACATGAAACGAAAGGACCACATCAACTTTCTGATTCCAATCTGCATTGCATGTTTCTATATCCGAATAAACGATGTGCCCATTATCGCGGAGATTTTTCTGATATGCTTCGTTAGGTTCAACACCAATGGTGCGTATACCTTCCTTCCTTAGTGTGTCCAATAGTATACCACCTCCGCAACCCACTTCCAGGACGGTGTCTCCTGGTTTCACATATTTTTTAATGAGTTGATAGTACGTATCCTGGATCCCCTGATGGAGCTCATAATAGCGCTCGATAGCATTGGAATCATTGACAGCCACGCGGTAGCTTTCATCCTCGTAATTGATGATTGGCATCGGATCCAGATAGGCATATAAGAGATGAGGGTCATAATATACACTATACTCATCTTCTGTCAACGTGCCTACTGCACCATCACGGATTTTTCCTCTGTAAATTAATTGTTGCATACCGCTCTAGAAATGTTCGATAACTGTTTTTCTCGCCATTGGATCCTGCTGGTCAATACGAGGATCTAAATAAAAGGAGTCTCCCCTGTAATGGGTCGTGGACACCTCTTCAAAAATGGCACCCGCGATACTGGTGAAGGAATGGCGTACACCCCTTTCAATGGACCGCAGTTCTCCTTGTTTTAATTCCTGGGTAATACCGTTTAAGGTGAGTTGTAAATCGCCCCATAACATGTGAAATGTTTCTTCCTTTTTCACATGATATTGTTCAGGATGTGATTGCCCGGGAAAGACAACAATTATTTTTTTACAATATTCTCTGTTTACAATGCTAATTAACAGGCAACCGAATTCTGTAAAACTATCCAGGCCAAAATGGTGTGATAATTCAATCTGTGCATTTTCGTTTAAGACTACGTTCGCTTCAGCAAGCATACCCTTCGCATCATGGATGATCTTTCGGATAAAATGATATTGATCTGCTTCGCTGCCTTCGAATAAGGCTTCATCCTGGGCGTAATCTTTTGATGCTATAAATTCAGCTCTTAACTTACCAAACTCTCCCGATGTCAATTGCCCTTCTTCGCATGGGAATGCAAAATAACAGTTGCTCTTTTCAAGCCGTTCGCCTTTCCTGATAGGATGCTTTGCAAAGACTCCCCGCTTTAAATCCAGCAAGGA
>JAGOIB010000025.1 GCA_017995875.1 Saprospiraceae bacterium | reverse complement strand
TTTGGTATTCCGATTTGAAGTCATAAAACTTCAAATAGCGAAGCATTCATGTCTAGAGTCTGAAGTCTGCGAGTCTGAAGTCTCTAGTCTAAAAGAAATCGTCAATCCACAATCGTAAATCGTCAATCGTCAATTGTCAATTGTCAATTGGTTTCAGGTTAACCCCAATTTTTCGGTAATCATCTTGATATCAACGTATTCGCCAATTAATTCAACCGCACGGCGTACTTTCCATGGTGTATCACGATTGATCTTCACTTCGATCTTACTGATTTGCAGTACCGAGCCATATGTATCCAGCTCTGTTCTGACCATTGGAATTTTGTGCTTGATAATGTAGTCAATCGAACGGCTTTCAGGGGTGCCTTGCCCGGTAAGTACGATACCGGACAATGGTGATTTAGTCTTGCGCATCACCTTCGTGATGGAGTTTATTTTTTCAAGCGCAGGTTCGAGCTGGCGCACGGCTGCTACGAGCAATATATTTTCAAAAGATTTCAATTCCTGTGTATCAAGGAGAGAGCCAGCCATAATATCTCCCACTTTATTGTCAAGGTATTCCGGATTGTGAGTGACCAATCCTGATATTGAATCCATGATGGTACGCATGACAGGATAGGCCAGACTTTTCTCATACGGAATGAGGCCTAACAATGGAATCCCCCGAGGCTCCAGCCACTTGTTGAGATAAAACCGAACCCTATCCATTTTATCAGGAATCACTTTATTAACGATTACGCCAAGGATGGGTACACCTTCTTCCCTGAATAGTGCAAGGTTCATGTTGAGCATATCGATCGTGCTGCCGATACCACCTTCCACCACCATGATCACCGGAGCCTTGATGAGTTTAGCTACATGAGCGTTTGACATTTCGGCAACACTGCCTACACCCGGATGACCAGTGCCTTCAAATATCACCACATCATGAATGCGATCCAATTCAATCGCCGCATTACGAATGTCAACTTCAAGATTAAATTCTTCAGGATGTTCAAGATAACGTGTGGTAGCCCCTGTACCGAGGATTACCGGGCTATGCAACTTTGGATCAATTTTGAAATCGATCAGGTCAGCAAACAATACTGTGTCTTTATCCACCCTGAGATTGTCCACTTCAAGTGATTTCTGTCCTACTGGTTTGCAGTAGCCGACTTTAAATCCTTCACGTATCAACGCGGATACCAATCCAAGTGTACATGTTGTCTTGCCAACATGCTGACTGGAAGCGGCCATGTATATGTTTCTCATGTTTGTTTACTGTTTGGAGACTTTATATTTCTTTCCAGATCAGATTGTCAATCAACCGGACGCCTTCTACCTTGACGGCGCAACAGGCGACGATCTGATCTGCATCATCCATAGATTGGACCTTTTCCAGCGTATACCCATCCACCACTTCAAAATACTCAGGATCAAAACCGACTCTTCGCAATGCATCCATTGCTATCTCCTGAACATTTTGAATGGGATTTTTTTGCTCAAATAGCATTTTACCAGAAGTAAGGACATTGAAAATAATTCCTGCCTTCTCTCTTGCTGTTTCACTTAGCCTTACATTTCTGGAACTCATGGCCAGGCCATTGGATTCTCTGATCGTAGGACACATGACAAGATCAACAGGCATTTGATACCAATCAATCAGTTTGCGAATGATGGCAAATTGCTGAAAATCCTTTTGGCCCATAAACAACTGATCAGGTGTAGTGATCATCAGCAGCCTGTAGACAACTTCAGCCATGCCTTCAAAGTGACCAGGCCGGAATTTACCTTCCATCGTATTGGCCGTTGGCCCTGGATCAAAATCTATCTTATTCGTATCGCCCGACGGATAAATATCCTCTACCTCCGGAAGGAATAGGACATCAACGCCGCTTTCATACAACATACGAAGATCATGTTCAATCGGCCTTGGATATTTACGGAGATCTTCCTGGTCATTAAACTGCTTAGGATTGACAAAAATGGATACAATGGTGCTGTCTGTTTCCTTTTTACTTCTATTCACAAGCGAAAGATGACCGGCGTGCAGCGCACCCATCGTTGGAATAAAGCCAGTTGTCCTCCCACTTGCTTTGTTATCCGCAATCCAATCACGCAAATGGGACGCTCGTTTGAAAATGAACATTGAAGGTAAGGTTGTGTTTTAAGTCTTGGCTTGCTATGGTAATAGCGGGAAAAGGTAGGGAAAACAGTTAGAAGTGAGAAGCTAGCAGTGAGAAGTTAGGAGTGAGAAGTTAGCAGTGAGAAGTTAAAAGTGAGAAGTTAAAAGCAAGCTATCAGCTATCAGCTATCAGCGCTCAGAGGCCTTTAGGAACTAATACATATTAATGAATATTGGCATCTTATCAATCAGGTTGCTGGAATCCAGACAAATACAAAAAGATATAATTCTAATACATCAGTAATACCCTATGCTGACAGCTGACAGCTGATAGCTGATAGCATTGATTTACAATTAACCCTTACTTTTGTCGCCCATGTTTTTAACTATACTGAAATCAAAGATCCACCGGGCGGTGGTGACTGAAGCAAACCTCAATTACGTAGGTAGTGTTACTATTGATGAGGAGCTAATGGATGCAGCCGGCCTTCTTGAAGGTGAGCGGGTCCAGGTGGTAAACAATAATAATGGTGCCAGGCTCGAAACCTATGTCATCAAAGGGGAGCGTCATTCAGGCCAGATTTGCCTCAATGGAGCTGCGGCGCGACAGGTGCAGGTTGGAGATATTCTGATCATCATGGCCTATGCCTTGATGACACCTGAAGAAGCAAAGGGTTTTAAACCAATGAACGTCTATCCTGACGACCTTAATAAGATCAAGTTTTAACCTGTGGCAATACCAAAACAAATACGTTCATTTTTCCAGTACATCCTGTTTACAGGTGTAGGTGTACTGATCCTTATATTAGTTTATAGAAGTCAGAATGCCGCGTATATCGCTGACTGTGCACTCAAGGGGATCCCGGATGATCAATGCAGCTTGTTTGAAAAACTGAAATCAGATTTTGCCTCGGTCAATTACTGGTGGATCCTGACCATCGTGATCGCATTTATCGTGAGTAATATCCTGCGGGCCCATCGTTGGCTTCTCCTGATCAAAACCATGGGAACACATGGTAAACTATCCAATGCTTTTTTTACGATCATGGTTGGTTATTTTGCCAACATGGGCCTCCCAAGAGTGGGTGAGGTGGTGCGAGCAGGACTTTTTGCCAAGTATGAAAACATAGGTCCTGAGAAAGTCATGGGGACGATTGTGGTAGACCGTATTCTTGATTTACTAAGTCTTTTGTTTGCCATACTGCTGGCATTAGTGTTGCAAGGGAATGTGCTGTTTGCTTTTTTCAAAGACAAATTTCATGATTCCGTTTTTGGAAAAGGATGGATCTATATTCTTTTTGGACTTTTCATTTTCGGATTGTACATGCTCTATCGCTATCGCAGGATCATCAAGCGATGGAATTTATATATGCGGATTCATCACCTTGTCGAAGGATTCAGAGATGGCCTCCGTAGCCTTCGCAGAGTGGAGGAACCCTGGGTCTTGCTACTCGACACCGTCCTGATCTGGTTGATGTATTACCTGATGATGTTCTTGTGTTTTATGTCTTTCCAGCCTACAGAACACCTTGGCGCCATGGCAGGCCTTATGGTCTTCGTCTTTGGAGGACTCGGCGTAGTATTTCCATCTCCGGGTGGCATGGGTACATTTCATGCCATGGTCATCACTGCTTTAGCCATTTATGGCATACACGGTGATGATGCCTTTTCATTTGCCAACATTCAGTACTTTTCGGTACAACTCTTTGGCTGTATGATGATGGGTATCATCGGACTCATTGTATTGCCTATCATCAATAAGAAACCTAAACCTAATGCCCCCGATAACGCCACCGGCCCAGTCTAAAATCTTTGATCTGCAAGGGATGAAAGATCAATTATCCCGCTGGCATGAAAAGGGAGAGTGTATTGTTTTTACCAATGGTTGTTTTGATATCCTTCATGCAGGTCACATTCGTTACCTGGAAGCTGCGGCATCATTAGGTGATCATCTTATTATCGGCGTCAATGATGATGATTCTGTACGCAGATTGAAAGGTGAAACAAGGCCAATTAATGCATTGGAAAGTCGTCTTTATTTGTTGGCTTCCCTGAGCTGTGTCAGTGGCGTTGTTTCATTTTCCGGTGATACACCTATAGAACTAATTTTAGAATTGCGTCCGGATATACTGGCCAAAGGTGGTGATTATACAGTAGCCTCTATTGTCGGTGCAAAAGAGGTGCTTGGCTGGGGAGGAAAGGTGGAAGTAATTCCATTTGTGGAGGGCTTCAGCACCACACGTCTCGAAAATAAAATCCTTGCGCTGCACAAGAAAAAAATGGACTAAGCATGAAAACAAAAGCCGCCGAAGTCTTTGATTTTTTGGAATCCATCGCCCCACTCCACCTGCAGGAAAAGTATGATAATAGTGGCTTACTGATTGGTTCACCTGATCAGGCTATTACAGGTGCCATCATCAGCCTTGATTGCACTGAAGAAGTATTGGATGAGGCTATTTCCAAAGGCTGCAATCTTGTGATTTCGCATCACCCGGCTATCTTCTATGGGTTGAAGCGGATCACGGGAGCTACTGCTACAGAGCGAATGGTCCGGAAAGCCATTGAAAACAACCTGGTTCTTTATGCCATTCATACTAACCTTGACAATACATTGACACATGGGGTCAATGAACGAATAGCCAGGAGGATTGGACTGGATATCGATGGCATCCTGAAGCCAATGGAAAATACCCTTGATCCTACCCTTGGAGCCGGGATATTAGGATATTTCCCTTCTCCATTGACGGAGCTTCAGTTTCTGCACCTATTGAAGGATCTTATGAAAACCTCCATTATCCGCCACACAAGGCTGATGCACAGGACAATACAAAAGGTAGCAATTTGTGGGGGCTCTGGAAGCTTCTTACTAAATGATGCGCGTAAGGCTGGGGTTCATGCCCTCGTGACGGCAGACTTCAAATACCACAACTTCTTTGACGCAGAAGACGATCTCCTGGTCTGTGATATAGGCCATTTTGAGAGCGAACAATATACTATCAATCTCTTACAGGAGCTTATTTCAGGGAATTTTAGTACTTTTGCCGCCCATTGCACGGGAATCAATACCAATCCCGTCCATTATTTCACCTGATTTTCTTTCAAACTTATGGCAAAAACAACCGAAATCAGTATTGAGGAGAAGCTGAGACTGCTGTTCTCCCTTCAGAAGATTGATACCAAGATAGATGAAATTGAAGTCCTCAAGGGCGAGCTTCCTATCGAAGTGAGTGATCTTGAAGATGAAATCACCGGGCTAGAGACCAGGCTTAAAAACCTGAACGAAACGGTAAAGGATATTGAAAAAGAAGGTCAGAAGTTTACCGCCCGTATGACGGAAGGAGAAACGATGATCAAGAAATACACCAAGCAACTGGATGACGTCAAAAACAACAGAGAGTTTGACGCATTATCCAAGGAACTTGAAATGCAAAAACTCGAGATCCAGCTGGCTGAGAAAAAAGCCCGGGAGATCAGCGACAAGGTAGCCGTAAAGAATGCTGTCATCAAGGAGGCTAAGGAAAAACTAAAAGCCAAAAAATCCAACCTTGATGTCAAGAAGGATGAATTGAAATCCATCATTGCCAAGACTGAAAAAGAAGAAAAGGCCCTTCGTAAAAATGCTGCTACCGCAGAGGCTTTGATTGATGAACGCTTACTAAAAGCATACCACCGCATTCGCAACAATTATCGCAACGGACTCGCTCTTGTGGTGATTGAAAGAGATTCATGTGGTGGATGTTTTAATCAAATCCCCCCTCAGATTCAGCTTGAAGTATCTCAACGCAAAAAAATCATTGCTTGTGAACATTGCGGACGGATCCTTGTCGATGATGAGATTGCGGGTGTAACTGTAGACGCATAATTATACATTCCACACGACGTGGCTATACCCATCCAGGCACAAATGAAGACTTTTATTTGTGCCTGGATTTTTTTTTGCTTTTGTACTGCATCTCCGGCCCAGGAGATGTATTGGACGCCCGAAGCTAAAACAGCCTATTCTCTCATTTCCACCTTGCGTATTGATGAAGCAATCAGTATCATCAAGCTTCAGTCCATCACCCATCCTGAAAATAGTATCTGGCCTTACCTGGAGGACTATGGCGAGTTTCTCAATATATTTGTTCGGGAAGACATAAGGGAGATTCCGGATTTTATTGAAGCATCTACACTCCGGTTAGAAAAAATCTATCTGGTCCCTGAGACGAATCCATTAGCATTGATGGCGCAGGGACAAATCCATTTGCATCAATGCGCATTACATATGCAACAAGGGGAGTTTATTTCAGCAGCCTCTGAAATCAATAAGGCATTTAAACTGCTTCGTAAAAATCAAAAACTGTATCCCGATGATCTGGCTAATCTCAGATTATACGCTGGTCTGAAAGCAGCATTCGGTGCGGTACCGGACCAATACAGATGGCTGGTCTCCATGGTCACCAGTATGCATGGCACTATCGAAGAAGGTCTCAAAGAATTGTATTATATACTTCGTACCTCCACTGCTGAAAACAATATCTTTTTTGAGGAAACAGTTCTTTTTGCAGCCATCGCAGAGGGCAGGTTAAATAATCAACCTAAAAAAGGACTGCAGCTGATCAATACCTATCTGGGCAAAAACCCTGACAGTAAAGTTGTCCAATATCTCATGGCAAACCTCCTGATAGAAGATGGCAAAAATGATGACGCTATCCATGTATTATCTGAACAGGTAGGTGTGCAAAGTGCACTGCACGTTCCTTTCCTGGATTTTATGCTTGGCGAATGCAAGCTGTTTCGCGGAGATGCAGATGCAGATCTCTATTTCAAGAATTTCCTCGTACTGCACAAGGGAAAACACTTCATTAAAGAAGCCCATCAAAAACTAGCCTGGTATGCGCTGTTAAAAGGAGATCGTACCGGGTATTTTAATCAGATGCAACAGATCCTCATCAAGGGGGCAAATACAACAGACGAAGATCAGCAAGCCATGCAAGAAGCGGAGATGCATGCCACTCCACATCCGGTATTACTTCGGAGCAGATTATATTATGATGGTGGTTATTATGATAAAGCAATTGAGATCCTTACTGCTTCCTTATATACTTCGCTCAACCAACATGGACATCGACTCGAATTTCTATATAGAAAAGGGAGGATTCTCCAGGCGCAGAAAGCTAATGCAGAAGCACTGCATTATCTCACACTGACCATTACGACAGGACAGTATGAAAAATTTTATTTTGCATGTAGTGCAGCGCTTCAGTGTGGCATTATTCATGAGTCGCTTGGCAATATGGAACTGGCTTCAAAATATTACACCATGTGTCTTGAGATGATTCCCGATACCTATAGTTCGAGCCTGCATCAAAAGGCAAGGATAGGGCTTAATAGAATTGAGAAGTGAGGAGTTAGAAGTTAGAGGTTAGAAGTTAGAAGTTTTTGTTGGGTTTCAATTTCTGTTTGGATTGCAACCAATAATTCCTATTTTACTGTCCCACAGAGAGCCACCAAATGGTCAGGGTAATAAAAAAACCAGACCAGATTGATCATCAAAACACCCTTTATACGATCAAAACCGGCTCAAGGTGCTAACACTCATCCACAATCTCTTCTGGACAGTTCTTGCCATCCCTTTCTTAACCGGAAGCTTGCCAACAAGCCATCAGGTTGATCAAAATATACTTAAGACACCTGCCAATGAACCAATTATTGTCACACCTTTAGTTTGTAATTGTTCTATCACACAAGATGGCACCACGTATCCGATCTCAGCACTGCAGGGTAATGTTTCTGCTTCTGCCTATTACAGTTACAATACCCCGAATGGATCAAGTGCCAATACTGGACTTGAACTTAATAATGGACTGATTTTATTTCTTTACGAAGACATCAATACCGGGATTGTAAGCCTCTTCCTGATAGCTGATATTGCTAACAGTGGTACCGGTGGCACCATGGAGTTTGAAGCCAATTGTCTTCCTCCGACAGCCTATGTCTCTGTGGAAGATGATGCAGGAGAATTTAACGGAGCCCCTCCGTTGATTACTGGCAACTGGAGTTGGTCCGCCTGTTGCACAGATGGTGGTGTCATCGAGGATATCGGATGCAACAATACCATCAATCTTGATCTCCTGGTTTCAAGTGGAATTGACAGCATTGTATGGTATACCGGCGACATTACGATGCCAACAATGTTATTGCTCAGCATGAATGGCGAAGCTATTACGATCGACTGTGGTGGAGGCGTTTGCTGCCCTGTAGATTTTGATACAGAAGTTTCTGTTTCCAATGCAACTTGTCCTGATTCCCCCAATGGCGCCATTGATATCACTCCTCACGATGGAATTCCTCCTTATACCTATGACTGGTCCAATGGTGAAAGTACGCAGGATATCAGCGACCTTCTTCCTGACATCTATACGGTCACCATCACAGATTCTCAGGGATGTACAGAAGAACTGCAGATGACTATTGATGTTTCTCCCGGTGACCCAATGGCACAACCTGCCGGAATTGATCTGTGTTCCGAAAACAGTGAAGATATATTCGATCTTACGACTATTGAAGACATCATTAATTTGGGTGCAGGCTTCAATGTATTGTGGTTTGAAAACATGGATTTGACTGGTCCCATTTCAACTCCTTCCAATTATCTTTCCGGTACAGCCACCATTTATGCCGTCGTTGATAATGGATCCTGTCTGTCGGATCCTGTTCCTGTTGAATTAAACATCATCCCTTCACCAATACCCACGGCTACTACATTCAATCAATGTGAGGAGGATAATGAAATGACCACGTTTGATCTCACAACGTTGGATGGCATCGTCAGTGGAGGAAATGGAAATGTATCGTGGTACCTTGACCCTGGTCTCAATAATCCAATTCCGGATCCTTCTTCATTTGTATCCGGCTCTGGTACCGTTTATGCTACAGTTGATGATGGGACCTGCACATCCGATCCTGTCGAAATTGAATTGGTAGTAGATCTTCTACCCATTGGATATCCTTCCGGCATGGAATTGTGTGGAGATGAAAATGATGAAGCAGTGTTTGATCTCACGCTACTTGAATTAGCCATAAGCGCCGGTAATGGTTCCGTGGAATGGTATCTCGAAATTGAATTGTTGGATCCGATAACTTCGCCCGGTGCTTTTCAAACTACCAGTACGATTGTTTATGCTGTTGTCTTTGATGGTGTTTGTTACTCAGATCCGGTTCCTGTAGACCTTATTGTCAATCCAACACCTGTGGGTATTCCTATCACGATCAATGGATGTGACAACGGTTCTGACATGGCCTGGTTTAATTTATGGGATTCCGCTATGCAGGTCAGTGGAGGTGCCGGAGACGTGTATTGGTACCTGGATGAATTCCTCATGGAAGTCATACCTAATCCCGGAGCTTTTCTCACAGAATCAACAGTCATATTTGCGACCGTAGACAATGGGCTTTGTGTATCTGATGCAGTCCAGATCATTTTGAATGTGATTCAAAGTCCGGTGGGTAATCCAACTACTTTAGAAACATGTGCGGACTCCAGCGGACAAGGCTCATTCAATCTTATACTTGCAGAACCTGAAGTAAGCGGAGGAGAAGGAACCGTTCAGTGGTTTGAAGATGCGCAAGGTCTAATTCTTATCGCTACTCCAGCTTCCTATTTGACAATGGGAACCACTGTATATGCCCAGCTAAATGCGAACGGATGCCTTTCCGGTTTTATTCCTGTCAATCTAACGATCATCAATTCAGTTTCAGCCACGCCTGCACAATCCAGTGCCTGCGATGATGGGAGTGGCGCAGCTTTGTTCAATCTATTAAACATTGATGGGGCTGTCAGTGGTGGTAGTGGCATAGTAAGTTGGTATCTGGACTCAGCAGGAACTATGCTCATAACAAATCCTGATTCTTTTCCGAGTATGGATACTACCGTGTATGCACATGTCACAGCAGGCACATGTGTTTCTGATATAGTGGCCGTTGACCTTATTGTGCTTCCTTCACCACAGGCTACAAGTATCAATGCAAATTTCTGTGGTAATTTGAATGGCCAGATTATTATCAGTTTATCAGGCTTTGATATGATGATCAGTGGAAATAGTGGTAATGTACTTTGGTATGCAGACTCATCCCTCAATATATCTATTACGAATCCAACCTCTTTTTTAACTGGGGATACAACTATTTACGCTACAGTTTCTAATGGTGCTTGTGTCGCAGGACCAGCAATTGTCAACCTATCCGTCTCAACCGCTTTGGTCACTAATTCCATCGTGCTGGAGTATTGTATTCCATTCGGTGATACTATATCAATTGATCTTACAGAATCAGACACGATGTTGACTGGAAATAACAATCAGGTTCATTGGTATTATGACGCCTCTTTTGCCAATGAAATCGTTAACGATACTACCTTTCCATTATCGTCTAATGATACATTGTATGCAATCTCAACAGATGGTGTTTGCTTTTCTGAACTGGTGCCTATCTATCTCTCAACCCTGACAACACCTATCTCTACTCCATTCACCATAAAAAAATGTGGCGATGCCAATGGGGAAGTTACAGTGGACCTAACATCTATAGATGCTTTGGTGAGTAACAACTCCGGAATGGTAGCATGGTATGCCGATACTTCAACAACGATTCCGTTAATCAATCCTGGTGCTTTTGTAACGATGGATACCATTGTCTATGCAACTGTAACAAATGGATTTTGTGTTTCACCAGTTGTCCCGGTAACCGTTACAGTTGTCGATAGCCTTACAGCTACCCCGGTAGACCTTGAAATCTGTGTTACAGACCATGATACAGCGGTCATTGATTTGACACTCTCAGAAATCGATATCAGTGGTGGCAGTGGGCCGGTGTATTGGTTTACGGATAGTATGGGTACTGATACGCTGACAAATCCTGCAACGTTTACGACGACGGGCGATACACTTTATGCTTTGGTTGCAGCGGATGGGTGCACGTCTAATCTCGCACAGGTTTCTATCGAAGTTGAAAGTTCTTACACTCCATTACTTACATGTGCATTTTCATCCATAGATTCACTTGCAGTGTCATGGTCAACAGTAGCATCAGGATATGAGTTGGACTACGCCATCAATGGGCAATTGATTGCAACCAATCTTTCAAGTACATTAAATGAATTTAGCCTGGGCAGTTTAGCACAAGGAGATACACTTACGTTGTGGGTCACCGCTATCTTCAATGGCATATGTACGATGCCCTTGACGAGTTCCATTAGTTGTATCACAGATGTGTGTCCTCCTCAGACGTTGACATTTCAGGGATTGAATACAGTGTATTGCAAGGATGTGCCATATGTTGTTCTCAATGCTACTCCTCCGGGTGGGCAATTTAGTGGCCAGGGGATATCGGGCGACACCTTGTATCCTGCTCTGGTTAGCGGTATGAGTACTTCCATACTTTATACATGGGAAGACAATATTACGGGATGCATATATGATTTATCAGCGCAAGTATTTTTAAATGATCCTCCGTCCTTACCTGTTTTGGATTGTCAGTCCATTTCATTAAATGCTGTACAGTTTGACTGGTCACCCGGCGCGACACAGTTCGGTTATCAGTATGTGGTCAACGAGGGATCACCTACAGGAACCATTCTCACCAACACTTCAACCTTACTAATTGATAATCTTCAGGAAGGGGATTCAGTAACGCTTCAACTTTGGTCTATAGGGACAGCTCCATGTAATAACAGTGATACAGTTGCTACTACTTGTCGGACAAAACAATGTCCACCTGCAGTATTGTCTATCACAGATCCGGGGATCCTTTGTTCAGATGATGATCCGATTCAACTTGACTTAAACATAAGTGGACTTTCAGGTAACTCGACGATTGTGTGGGCTGGGCCTGGTGTAAGCGATCCATCTGGAATATTTAATCCAACCCTTGCCAATGTGGGCGTGAATTCAATCACAGTAAAAGTTGAAAACGATGGTTGCATTTACAATTCAGGTATAAATGTGGTTATTCGCCAGACACCTTTGTCTTTATTTGACGTATCGGGTGTTCCTTGTATTGACAGCACATTGCATGTTGAATTTTCAGGAATCTCCGTTGCGACTGCAGATTTTATTTGGGATCTTTCAGGAAGTCAGCTAGTGTCAGGAAGTTTGCCGTTTGATTTCAATATCCAATGGAATACGGCAGGGGATTATTTGTTGAGTTTGATGATCGATGATAACGGATGCATTTCTGATACTTTTAGGCAACCAGTACAAATTGATGAACCCCTTGGTACTCCTCAGATCATTTGTCTTGAAGAAGATTATTATTCGTTGGTCGTTGAATGGGAGCCGGTCATTGGTGCCGATCAATATCAAGTAACAAGTTCACTCGGAAGTGGAAAAGTTTCTGGCAATACGTATTCGATTACTAACCTGCCGGACGGAACGCCGGTCAGTATAACGGTAGAAGCATCGGGGCCAACGGCATGCGGCCCATCCTCGGCCACGATAGAGTGCCAGACACTGGACTACATTCCACCGCAATCCTTTATTCCCAATATCTTTTCTCCGAATGGGGATGGGATCAACGAATTGTTTTTTGTGCAGAGCAATGCTGAAATTACCCGGGTAAATGTGATCCGGATTTATGATCGTTGGGGCGAGTTGATCTTTTCAGCATCTGATGTTGCTCCTAATGATCCACAAAATAGCTGGGATGGAACCCTCGCCGGCAAGCCGATGAATCCTGCTGTTTACACCTATTTTGCTGAATTGCAGACTATATATGGTAAAACGATCATTGTTACGGGTGACGTTACGTTGATGAGGTAGGCAGGGAGCAAGGGGCAGGGAGCAAGGGGCAGGGAACAAGGTAGAAGTGAAAAAACAATGCAAGAGGTAAAGACAATGTACCTGACCAGACATTGATGCGTTTTGTTTTCAACTTAAAAGAGTAGCGTGAGGCGGGATTGAACCGCCGACCTTGCGATTATGAATCGCACGCTCTAACCATCTGAGCTACCACGCCAAAAAAGGACTGCAAATATAAAAGTTTATCCCAAAAAATCCCAGATAGCCAGTACAATCTTCTTAAAAGCTCTAAGAATGAGCTAATTGCGAATCTTATAATTCCTTTTAGGCATGTCCCAAAAGATTTTGTCTATCCAACAAAATGCCAACTTTTCACTCTTCACTTTTCACTCTTCACTCTTCACTTTTCACTTTTCACTCTTCACTAAACAAAACGGTCTCTCCATTCAACCGGAGGCAGCGGACAACTATCATATCTCTTTCCATAGGTATAGCGACGGTTTGCAACCCAACGGTAAATTCCATCTCGTAAACTTTTAGGTGACAGTCGTCCCGCAACAAAAACATTGTACGGGAATCCTAGGATTTCCATGATTTTCAGGGCAGCATCACTCCTCAGTAACACCTGGCCATCGTTGTATAAAATAATAGTGTCTTCCTTGATGTAGTCAGGTAGCAATGGCGACAATGTCTTATGCGCAAGGTCACCCTCCAACGGGGAAAATTTGAACAACTTAGCTTTATCCCAACGAATGATCCGCTTCACCCAGGAGTGACACATAGGGCAGTTGCCGTCGAAGAAAATGACCCTCATACCGTAAGAGCGTAAGAGCGTAAGAACGTAAGAACGTGAGAGCGTGAGAACGTGAGAACGTGAGAAGTGTAAGCAATGGGTGTGTGCATCTATAGGAAATATTTAGTCATGAGTCTGGCATCTATTATCTGGGATCTGGCATCTTCAATTATCCAAAGACCTGTTCAAACAAATCTCTCAACAATTGTACCTGCACAACAGTTGTGGCAGACTTTGGAATATCAAGGCCGCTCGTAACCGGAATATAAATTTTCTTGTAACCTAGCCTTGTTGCTTCTGCAATGCGTTTATCCAATTGCTGTACGGGGCGGATTTCACCTGACAAGCCCACTTCGCCGGCAAAACAAATATCCCTTGGCACGGGAATATCCTGTAAGGAAGAAACTAATGCCACAGCAAGTGCAAGATCAATCGCGGGCTCAGTCACTTTTAGTCCACCGGCTACGTTGAGAAAGACATCCTGGTTGCCAAAGAAAAAACCGCAACGCTTTTCAAGTACCGCAAGCATCAAATGTAAGCGTCTGATATCGTAACCATTAGTGGATCGCTGAGCAGTACCGTATACGGCAGTACTAACAAGTGCCTGTGTCTCTATCAGGAAGGGCCTGAAACCTTCACACACCAGAGAAATACAAGATCCCGATGCCCTCATTTCGTGATCCGCCGGAATGAGCCATTCGGATGGATTGGCGACAGGGACGAGTCCGACACCCTTCATCTCGTAAATACCGATTTCACGCGTGGATCCAAACCTGTTTTTAACACATCTCAACAATCGGAAATTATAATGCCTGTCCCCTTCCAGGTTGAGCACCACATCGACGATATGTTCCATCAGTTTAGGCCCGGCGATATCTCCTTCTTTTGTAATATGGCCTACCAAAATGATGGTGATCCCTGTTTGCTTGCTCAATTGCTGCAGACGATAGCTGCATTCCCTTATCTGGCTGACAGAACCAGGGATAGATTCCATTTCCGGAGAAAAGATCGTCTGTATAGAATCCACGATGACAATGCCTGCCTGGATCTCCATGATAGCACTAATCACTTTGTTGAGATCTGTCTCTGCCAGAATATGGCATTGATCTCCTTTGATCCCAAGACGCTGCGCTCTCATCTTAATTTGGGTCGGGCTTTCCTCACCGGAAATATAGAGCATCCTGAGATGCTGATTAGCAGCCATTTGCAATAGCAGCGTGGATTTGCCTGCTCCCGGCTCACCTGCCATCAGAATAACAGATCCAGGAACGACACCACCACCAAGGACGCGTTCAAGTTCGGGATCACCGATTTCAACCCGCATTTCGGTTTCCATGTTGATTTCGGAGAGTAAGATTGGAATTGATTTCTCAAGGTTTATTCCCTTTTCAGTGGTAAGTGTCCCTTTCGTATGAACCACCTCCTCCACCATGGTATCCCATTCATTGCATTGAGGGCATTTACCCATCCAGCCGGATGCAGTAGCCCCGCAATTGGAACAAACATACCTGGTTTTAACTTTTGACATGATTTTATCCTGTTTTTATGGTGGTTAACAAAAAATTATGATGTATTTTACATTCAGATGTAAATATTAGAGAACTCTAAGTATTATTGTAGCGTTCTAATCATCGAACGCTGTTTAATAGTGCTGGCGGTCAGAAGTTTAAAAGTAAACCTAAGCAAGCACATAAAAAATTAAACAGGAAACCCCCTTGACCTGTGCAAAGTTCATATTGTCATAAACACCCAATGTAAAGACATATGCTCAGCTCATTTGAGCATCTCCAAAATGACAAAATGGAACCGTTCAGTTGTTGATTGGTAATGCGCCATTCTTCAATTGTTGAGGGTCGTTATCATATGATAAAAAATAGGGGTTTTTCAACATTCTACCTTGTGTAGACGTTCTATTATAGTAAGTTTGACCCTCTGTTTACAAAAGATAATTCGCTGTTTTTAGAAACAGTCAAAATATAGTTTTCAATTGGTTTTTTGGGGTTTTTGGGGTGCCGGGTGCTAGCTCGGTACCCCCTTTTTTTTATTAATGTATCTTGGTTCCCATGAATCCATGGTTTACCAATGATGCGATTGTCTTCGGCATATTGATTTGTACACTTGCAGCGATCTTCTACACATCACAATCCGCTGCACCTTTCTGGAAAAAGTTCTACACCTATGTACCGGCATTGTTGCTTTGTTATTTCGTTCCCGCATTGATGAACTGGCCCCTTGGCTTGATATCAGGTACTGAGAGTAAATTGTATCAGATAGCATCACGTTATTTCCTGCCGGCAAGTTTGATTCTCCTCTGTCTGAGTATCGACATGAAAGCCATTATTGGTTTAGGCCCAAAAGCATTGATCATGTTTTTCACTGCTACAATAGGTGTCATACTTGGAGGACCAATTGCACTAATGGCCACTAACTGGCTATTTCCACACGTGATCGAAGCTTCTTCAGATGATTTGTGGAAGGGATTAAGCTGTATTGCTGGAAGTTGGATAGGAGGTAGTGCCAATCAAACAGCCATGAAAGAAATATTCAGTGTTCCGGATAGCCTTTTTGGAACAATGATCGTGATCGATGTAGTCGTAGCTAATATCTGGATGGCATTGCTTCTATACGGGGCTAATATTACCAATCGCATTGATAAATGGCTCAATGCTGATACCTCCGCGATTGACAACCTCAAGAATAAAATAAATGATTACCGGCTGAGCATTGAAAAAGTGCCAACTACACTGGATATGTTTGTATTGATGGCTGTTGCCTTTGGAGGTGTTGCGATTTCTCATTGGGGTGCAGATATTATCGTGCCTGCTTTACAGTCTATCCAACCACAATTACAAGCCTGGCGACTGGAATCCATCATCAGCGGATTCTTCTGGATTGTATTGATTGCGACCACCTACGGTCTTCTGATTTCCTTTACCCGATTTCGTAAATTGGAAGGCGTGGGCGCTTCTAAATGGGGAAGCGTTTTTATATATATCCTGGTAGCTACCATCGGCATGCAAATGAATTTGCAAGAAGTTTTCAACAACCTGGGGTTGTTTTCTATCGGTATCATCTGGATGCTGGTACATGCAACTACAATGTTAATAGTTGCCAAATGGATCAAGGCGCCATTCTTTTTTGTGGCTGTAGGTTCACAGGCAAATATTGGTGGTGCGGCATCTGCTCCTGTAGTTGCAAGCGCTTTCAGTCCCTCCCTTGCACCTGTTGGTGTATTGCTAGCGGTTCTTGGATATGCACTTGGGACGTATGGTGGGATTATCTGTGCCTATTTGATGCAGGCGGTCCTGAATTTATAGAATAAGAATCTTAAACTTATTTTTCCTGTCCTTGTTGTTAGGGCTTACCATTTGGAGGAGCGAAAAAACCGTATTTTCGCACCTTCTTACTCAACCTAATGAGTGATCAGATCAAACATGAGTGCGGAATCGCACTGATCAGGCTTCTTCAACCGTTACAGCACTACCAGGAAAAGTATGGCACAGCTCTCCACGGGCTCTATACAATGCAATTGCTGCTACAGAAGATGCGCAACAGGGGCCAGGACGGCGCCGGCGTCTGCACCATCAAACTGGATCCCGCCCAGGGCACCCGATATATCAGCCGGAAGCGGAGCAACAGCCCCCAATACCTGAAAGAGGTTTTCCAGGGCATTTTCCAGCATTTTGAGGATTGTACCCCGGAACAACTAAGGGATGGCGCATGGCTCAAAGACAATAAACCCTATACCGGCGAAGTCCTCATGGGCCACCTCCGCTACGGAACACATGGCGACAATTCTATCGAAACGTGCCACCCCTTCGTCCGGATCAACAACTGGATCACCCGCAATCTGGTGCTCGCAGGCAATTTCAACCTAACCAATGTCGATGAGCTCTTTGATGAACTTGTCAAACTCGGACAGTATCCAAAGGAAAGATCCGACACGGTCACCGTGCTGGAGAAAATCGGCCACTTTGTCGACAGCGAAGTAGAACGCTTATTCAAATGGTATAAACAAGACGGCATCGCCAACGAACAGATCACGCCGCTGATCATGGAGAATATGGATGTACAACGCATCCTGAAAAATGCCTGCCGCAAATTTGATGGCGGTTATGTCATGGCCGGTATGCTTGGTCACGGCGACTCATTCATCTTCCGCGATCCAAATGGAATCCGACCTTGTTTCTATTATGCTGACGACGAAATCATCGCTGCAGCATCCGAAAGACCTGCCTTACAAACTACCCTCAATATCAGTGCACGATTTGTCGAAGAACTGGAACCGGGACATGCCCTGATCATCAAGAAAAACGGCGGACATGATGTAGTTCCGTTTATCGAAAAACGGGAAAAGAAAAGCTGCTCCTTCGAGCGGATTTATTTCAGCCGTGGCTCCGATAAAGACATCTACGTCGAGCGCAAAAACCTTGGTAAAAACCTTGTAGAGCGAATTCTGAAGGCAGTTGATTACAAATTTGAAGACACCGTATTTACCTACGTTCCCAATACAGCTGAAGCCGCTTTTTATGGTCTCATGGAAGGCCTGCATGATGCTTACAGCAAAATTAAAGCAGACCAGATCATCGCTGCTGGTGGAAAGATGACTGCAGAAGAGATTACTACCCTTTTAGCCAAACAACCACGCATTGAAAAGCTGGCCAATAAGGATGAAAAACTAAGAACCTTTATTGCCAATATTGACACCCGTCACGAAATGGTGTCGCATGTGTATGATGTCACGTATGGTATCATCCGCAATGACATTGACACCCTTGTGTTATTGGATGATTCGATCGTTCGAGGTACTACGCTGAGAGATTCCATCATCCGTATGGTTGCCTTGCGATTAAAACCAAAACGGATTATTGTTGTCAGCAGTGCACCGCAAATCAGATACCCGGATTGTTATGGTATCGATATGTCAAAAATGGGTGACTTCGTTGCGTTTAAGGCATTAGTGGATATCCTGCGTGAACAAGGCAAGGATGATTTGCTCCAGGATTGCTATGAAAGATGTAAAGCGCAGTTGAAACTCCCGAAAGAGAAGATCACCAATGAAGTACAAAGTCTGTATGAGCATGTTTCGGAGGATTGTATTTCAAAACAGATCGCTAAAATTGTGTCTCCGCTAGATATTGAGGTTGAAGTAGACGTTATATACCAGACAATCGATGGCTTGCATACGGCTTGTCCTGATCATACAGGCGATTGGTATTTTTCAGGAAATTATCCGACACCGGGTGGTAACAAGGTAGTCAACCGGGCTTTTGTCAATTATATGGAAGGACGCGACGAACGATCGTATTGATCAATGTTGATATACACCAGATTGTAAACAATAAAATTTATCATAACACAGTAAAGTCATTATGCCGGATATCATAAGGCTTTTACCCGATTCTATAGCTAATCAGATTGCTGCCGGTGAGGTCATCCAGCGGCCTGCTTCTGTCATTAAAGAATTGCTTGACAACGCTGTGGATGCCGGAGCTACTGAGATCAATGTGATCATCAAGGATGCCGGCAAGACCCTTATCCACATACAGGACAATGGGTCCGGTATGTCCCCCACCGATGCACGCATGAGCCTAGAGCGCCATGCTACTTCCAAATTGCGCAAGGCTGAAGATTTGTTTGATATCCGTACGATGGGCTTCAGGGGAGAAGCACTTGCGTCTATCGCAGCGATTGCGCACACAGAAATCCGAACACGCAGAGCGGAGGACACGATCGGTACCAGATTAATGGTGGAGGCTTCCGTTGTGCAAGTGCAAGAGGGATGTCAGTGCCCTGTTGGCACATCGGTGATTGTCAGAAATTTATTTTACAACGTTCCTGCCCGAAGGAAATTTCTGAAAAGTGATCCTGTAGAGATGCGACATATCCTTGATGAGTTTCATCACCTTGCTCTCGCTTTTGAAAATATTTCTTTTAAACTATACCATAACGAGGAGGAAATCTATAACCTCCAGCCCGGAACATTAAAGACCAGGATCATGGGCATCTTTGGCAAAAAAATAAACGAACATCTCGTTCCCGTAGAAGAGGATACCAACTATGTCAATTTTGCAGGCTACATCGGCAAACCTAAACTTGGAAAAAAATCACGCGGCGAACAATTCCTATTTGTCAATCGCAGATATATCCGCAGTGCTTATCTGCAGCATGGTGTAAAATCAGCGTACGAAGATATTTTGCCTGCTGATCAATATCCTTTCTTCGTTTTGTTTCTCGATATCAATGCAGACCGCATCGATGTCAATGTGCATCCTACAAAACAGGAAATCAAATTTGAAGATGAACGGATTATCTACAATTATCTGCGTGTAGCCTGCAGACATGCACTTGGAAAATATAGCATCACACCTTCACTTGATTTCGAACAGGAAGGCGCGATCAGCAGGCCTTCAGGAGATGCTCCTTCTGGTTCTTCGCATTCATCCGGCATGAGTGGTATGGAACGTGACCGCTTTCAGGAAAAAGAGAATATTAAAAAATGGGGAGCACTTCTCGAATCCATCGAAGGATTCTCCATTGAAAAAAGTGATGATCCGGTTGAAACACCTAAAGCTGCAAACCCTTTGCTTGATGATAGTGATCAGGATCTTGATCTTTTTACGGCTGCTACTCCGGTACAGTTGTGGCAACGCTACATCATTGTACCCGGTTTGAGTAATATGCTCGTCATTGATCAGCGCGCTGCGCATGAACGTGTACTGTTTGAATCCATGATGAAAGATCTTGCAGCACATAATCCTGCAGTGCAAAAATTATTGTGGCCTGAAACCATTCAGAGTAGTACAGCTGATGCTGTTGTGCTGAGAGAATTACTTCCGCATCTGCAGTATCTCGGTTTTGATATTGCTGAGTTCGGGCATGATACATTTATTATCCATGGCATTCCGGCAGTGATGACGGATTTGATTTCACCTCAACAAGCCATTGATGATATACTCGACCGTTTTAAAGAAGGCCATCAAATGATGGAAATGAAACCGGTGGAGAAAGTTGCCTTTGCCCTTTCCACCAATCTCAGCCGGCGTCGTGGTGAAATCATGACAACAGAGGAAATGCAATCATTGATTGAGCAACTGATGGCATCTGACAATCCATACACCAGTCCTTCAGGTAGGAAGACCTTTATTACATTTGGCAGAGAAGAGATATTCAGACGATTTCAATCATAACCCCTTAGCACTATGATGCCACTGACCGGTATAGTCAAACATTTGCTGATTATTAATGTCGTTTTTTTTATAGCCCTCAACCTGGTACCTGAGGAATGGAAATACATGATGCCTTTTTACTCTCCGGGCACCGGTCAATTCCAGCCTTTCCAGATTATCACCTATATGTTTACCCATTTTGAGCTATCGCATATATTTTTCAATATGCTGAGCTTATACTTCATGGGCCCGATGGTCGAAATGAGCCTGGGTCCAAAACGTTTCCTGGGATTGTATATGATATCCGGATTGACGGGCCTTGCGGCTCACTTCCTGGTGTATTATGTGCCTTATTTTATGGGTCATTCTACCGTTGAGCCCCTGTTTTCTGTTCTTGGAGCTTCGGGGGCGGTATTTGGTGTGATCATAGCTTTTGCCACATTATATCCGGAACGTGAGCTCATGTTGCTGATTCCTCCCATCCCCATCAAAGCCTGGGTGATGGCCCTTATTTTAGTTGGCATAGGCCTCTATTCCGGTCTCACGGGATCCGGAGGCAATGTGGCCCATTTTGCTCACCTGGGCGGTGCGTTAGCCGGCTTTTTACTTGCCCGGCACTGGAAGCATGGAGGAAGTTTCCTCAGATAACGTGAGAACGTAAGAACGTAAGAACGTAAGAAGGTGTGGGTTTTATGTGTGAGTAGTTAGTTTCCTACCTATTGAGCCTCTTAAGCCTTTTCAGCCTCTTTCGCCTCTTTCGCCTTTTCAGCTTCTTTCGCCTCTTTCGCCTTTTCAGCCTCTTTCGCTTCTTTCGCCTCTTCAGCTTCTTTCGCCTCTTTCCCCAACTTTACCCCGATACTATTCGTTCTCTACGATAAGCCATACATTTGATATAGTGTTCAGGTCCATTACAGATGACATACGATACCAGTTTCAGTCTGGCAA
>JAGOIB010000136.1 GCA_017995875.1 Saprospiraceae bacterium | reverse complement strand
CATAGCATCACCCATTCTCGGTATTTTCCAGACCTTTCAATAGCCGCAATTTTACATCACTGGACAGCATAGGGTCCTTGATATCAAAAGTGTCAAAAAGCCAAAAAATAACAAAGACATGAAATCTACCAACTTACCAAAAGCACAATGGATACTTACCTTGTTAGGTATTCTAATCGCCTTTAGCGGGTTTTCGCAGAAGTCTATTACCTGGAAGGGAGGCACTCCTGGCATGAAGAATGATTGGTATTGTCCACAAAACTGGAGTACGACAAGTTTGCCGGATGAGTTTTCGGATGTGATCATACCAGACGTTTCGACTTCAACGCTTGCCTTTCCGGAAATCAAGTCTGGTGAAATTGAAATCAATTCACTGATGATGCATTCCAATACCCTCTTAATGATTGGAGAAGATGCTACGCTAATGGTCACAGGGAATATAGAAGGCCTTACTGCGGCAAAATTGCCTGGTGCAGGTAGACTCCTTCGTGTGGAGAGTACACTTTCTGTGGTCACAGAATATATGGCTGACAAGTCTCATTGAAGGATTAATTCCTGTATTCCAGGTTTATCCTTCTTACTTTTAAAGGAAATAAAGAAAACAGACGCAAACCTACATGCCAACAAAAGGGGGCACCTTTTATATCACCATCCTGTTAGCTCAACTGCTACTTAGCTTTTCAACAACTCCATCTGTTGCGCAATTCCAATCCTATCCTTTCAAGCAGTTTCCATTACCAAAGGATTTACCCAATATCGAAAGGATGTTGGAGGATCACCTTGGTTATCTCTGGCTGGGTACAGTAGAAGGCCTGTATCGTTTCGATGGTATCAATTATACACTACAGACGAGTGTAGATCCTGAGAAGGGCCTTAACCGGGAACTTGTAACCTGCATTTATGAAGATAGGGAGCAACTTTTATGGGTAGGTGTCAAGAAGGGGCTATGCAGATATGATCCGGTGAAAAGGGACTTTGAATTGTTTTACCTCGGGGAGGATTCATATCCCATGTATATCCACCAGGTAAGTGATACGACCTTTATCGTTCAATGTCGTTTGGAGGTGTATATGTTCTATTCGGAATCAAACCGATGGGAAAAGATTAATGCCGGCTTCAAAACAGGTGAAATTTATTCTCTTCAAAGCGGCGATGGCGATGACCTTTGGATAGGTGCTGATGCGAAGGTCAGGAGGTTCAATCTACGTTCCGGTGAATTTCAAGACTATACGCTACCAGTTCCAGCTTTTGCAAAGCCCGGAGAAAGAATTTTTGCAGCCACTATGTTTATGGATAGTCATGAACAGTTGTGGATTAATACCTGGCATAAAGGTGTAATGAAACTGGATACCCGATCCGGCCTGTTTGAAAGCTATTATACCCGGGAGTATACAAAGAAGAATTATCTACTGGAATTATTTAATTCTACCATGGTTGAAGACAAGGATGGGAACATTTGGATGGCTTCGACGAATAAGGGAATCAATATTTACCACCAGGACACGCGGACCATTTCACATATCCCCCGGGAAGCAGATTATGCCAATGGCTTGATAGGAAGTGATTTTGTCATTGCATCAGATCGCGGAAAAAATATTTGGGTAAAAAGTAACCGGGCCCTTCATTACCTGGCAAGCAAAAGCCCGGTACTTGAATTGAAATCAAATCCGGAAAGTCCTATTGAGGATGCTTTGATCATGCGTTTTCTTACACCGGATTATATTTTGATCGGCACTTACTTTGGTTTGTATGGGGTTAACCTGGAGAGCCGGAACGTAATGAAACTGAATGAAGTCCTGCGTTTACCAAAGGTGCATAATGCGGAATTCCAGATGATCGCGGACATCAGTATTAATGAGGACAATACATTTTGGGTCGCTACCCCGCAAGGTCTTAAACTTGTAGAGTGGAATCAATTTGGTGATACTGACCCTGAATTTAATTTCCGGAAGCTTATCCCAACTTCCTATCCATTTATGCCGGTAAAAATTTTTCCTGTTGGGGATTCCCTGATCCTGGTGAAAGGCAGAACGAATACAAGCACACTTGCAGTCATCAATACACAGACTATGGCTGTCCGGTATCGACAATTTCCTGATAGTATGATGATCAATCAAATTGCTCTCTACAAAAATGATACGATCATAATGGGGATCAGGAATGTGGGTTTATGTTATTACCATCCTCTCACTGAATCATTGACGTTTATTCCCTGGAAACTTGAAGGGGATGAGCAGGGTGGTACCAGCCCGGTTTTTCATGCAATAACTCCTCTGGCTAACGGTAATTTTGCTATCGCCACTGACTTTAACGGCGTCCTTATTTTTGATCCCCGGGAAAAAACACTCATGCCTATTAATGTAATATCGGTTGCCAAAACGAACAGAGTTCAATCGGTTACGGAAGATGGATTACATCGACTTTGGATTCAGACACTTGATCATTTCCTCTTGTTTGAACCCAGAACTAAACAGCTTTCTAAAACCATTTTGTCAAATTCTTTTTCTGGTGAGCAACCGGCATATTTTCTGCGAGATGGAAAGGAAATATTCTGCACATATGAAGGTAAGTTGTTCCAGATAGAAATGGATGAGTTCCTATTTAAATCAACAACCCCAAAACTTTATCTCAATACGATCAAGGCCAGAGATCATGATCTGAATTGGTGGTTATCAGATGATATCAGAATTAAGTATGATGATAATTTTCTGACCTTTGATTTTACCGGACTTGATTATGATAATCCTCAAGGAATACTCTATTGGTATAGGATTCCGGAAATCAGCAAAGAGTGGCAGCTTTTGGGGAACAGAACATCTATAAGCTTCGGCCGTATTTCACCGGGAACGTATCATTTCACTGTAAAGGCAGTTAATGACGCAGGCCTCTGGAGCAATGAAGTGCACGCACCGGAGATCACCATCATGCAGCCATTCTGGAAGAGTGGTTGGTTTTTAACGGCTATGGCTGCTATTATTACCGGTGCAGTAGTTTTATTGCTGAAATTGAGAAAACAAAAGCGTGAAGCAGAAATACGATTGCGAAACCAGATCGCAAGAGACTTGCATGACGATATAGGATCCACCTTGAGTGGTATAAAAATTTTCAGCGTTATCGCTTCAGGCATGTCCGAAGAGAATAAGGAACTTTCTTCCTTGTTACAGCAAATCAGAGACAAATCAGATTCCATGATGCAATCCATGAGTGATATCGTATGGAGTATCAACCCCGCGCATGACAGCTTACATGACATGATGATACGCTTGAAGCAATTTATGGCTGAAGTGTTGGAAAGCCAGGATATTGAAGTACATTATTCAGCTGCGGTCGATCTCAAAAACATAAAGTTTGAATTGAGCCATCGGAAGGAGTTGTATCTCACGTTAAAAGAAATCATCAACAATGTTGCGAAGTATGCCGAATGCCAACATTTTTATTTTGACATTTCAAAACAAAGGGGAGAAATTGTCATTGTTGCAAAGGATGATGGCAAGGGTATGGATGAGGAAAATGTGAACTATGGAAACGGGTTAAAAAACATAAACACAAGAATGATCCAGATCGGCGCTACGGTAACTCGGGAAAGCAGCCTGGGAAAGGGTGTTAAATATGAAATACATATTCCTGTCTAATGACTGAAAAAGTATAATAATGAAGACGAAAGTTGTGATCTATGAAGACAACCAGGTATTCCGGGAAAGTTTGATTCGCTTACTGACGGCTAATCCTTCTTTTGAAGTGGCCGGCGATTTTCAAAACTGTAATGATGTGGAGGCGGAAATAAAAGTCCTGCATCCGGATGTGGTGCTTATGGATATTCAGATGCCCGGCGTCAATGGGCTTAAAGGCCTGGATATCATCCGCAGCTTTTCCAGTGAAGTCAAGGTCATCATGCTTACTGTCTTTGAAGACAATCAACATATTTTTGAAGCGATCTGTCGAGGAGCCAATGGTTACCTGCTGAAACATTCAACACCACCGCAATTATTTGGTGCTATTGATGAAGTACTCAAAGGCGGAGCCCCTCTTACACCGTCCATTGCCAGTAGGGTGTTGATGTTATTGTCAGGTAAGAAAATCGCTGCTGCCAGTAATGAATATCAACTCACTCCCCGGGAAAAGGAAATCCTTGAGTCACTGGTGGATGGGAACAGTTATAAAATGATCGGTGCCTCCCTGCAAATCAGCACAGAAACTGTTAAAACACACATCAAGAAAATTTACGAAAAACTCCATGTCAATTCACAAACAGAGGCCGTTTCCAAGGCCATGAAGGAAAAACTTATTTAAGTCCGGGTAGGTAGCATCCCCCATTCTCGGTATATACCCTTCATCCCTTTTTGTACACTTTTGTGCAACGGGTGAATGTTTATAAGTGGTGGGTGTTAAACTGCATCTTTCAAGGTGATATCATGCCAAGCCACACACGCCGGGAACTAAAGTGCATAACGTGTATGAGAGAATTCATTTTTGTCAGTATGGTTTTGTTGATGAATTCCATGTTACATGCTCAAAGAGTAGGTATTGGTAATACAACTCCTGCAACCAAATTGGATGTAACAGGAACAGCAGCAGGACCAACCATTCCAGGTGCAATGTCAACTGGAATTATCCGAATCGGTGTGGGTGCTTTGGAAGGTGTTGACATTGGTAAAATGGTCGCATTTCCATATTCCGGGTGGATTCAATCCGGTTACAATAGCAGTGAATCTGATCCCCTGAGTTTCCAGCCCTCAGGAGGAAATGTAGGTATCGGAACCACAAGTCCTGTAAGGAAATTGTCCGTTGAGGGTAGTGCGAATTTTACGGGAAATGTTAGCATAGGCATTATAGGTCCTGAAATTTCTGCTGCACTTGAAGTGAATTCCAGTTCACAAGGGTTTTTGCCTCCCCGTATGACCAGCACTGCCAGAAATGGAATTGCCTCACCGGTTGCGGGACTTGTGATTTGGTGTACCAATTGTGGTTTGAGTGGAGAACTTCAGGTTCACAACGGAAGTTCCTGGACCAATATGATAGGTATGCCATCGGCTCCTGCAATAGGAGATGTTTATGGCGGTGGTATTGTTGCTTATTTATTGCAGCCCGGTGATCCGGGGTATATAGCCGGACAACTCCATGGTTTAATCGCCACACCTGTGGATCAATCTCCTGGTTCAGCCTGGGGTTGTGCCGGTGTTGGTATACAAGGCGGTGATGGTATTGTGCTTGGCACTGGAAATCAAAACACCATTGACATTGTCAATGGATGTGCTGAAGTTGGGCATGCGGCAAAAAAATGTTCTGACCTGGTTTTAGGAGGATTTAATGACTGGTATTTGCCCAGCAAGGATGAGTTAAATAAACTTTATTTAAACAGAGAGGCTATTGGAGGTTTCAGCACCGGTAATTATTGGTCATCCAGTGAGTTTAGCAATTCGGATGCCTGGGACCAGATGTTTAATGCCAGTGGTTTTCAATGTAATGGTCACAAGGATATTCTTAATCATGTTCGTGCAGTACGCTCTTTTTAAACACAAGACTTGATTTTTTAATTTTTGTTTGACAATCGCACATGTTTAAAATGTGTCCCTGACAATTATTTTTTTATCTGTCTCCTGACATCACTTCTATATTCCTTGTTTTTTATTCTTTATTCAAATCATAGCAGAATCTGTCTCCTGACATAACTTCTAACCTGGATATTGGTTATTGGCTATTCCGTATTGAATCAAAGTAAATTCTGTCTCCGGACAGACTCTCTGCTCTATGCCCTATGCTCTATGCTTTTTCCCCATCTTTGCAT
>JAGOIB010000135.1 GCA_017995875.1 Saprospiraceae bacterium | reverse complement strand
AATGAATCGCGTAGCCCAGCTTATCACCATCATCTGTCTTGTTCTGTTGTCCGGAGACTTGATTGGGCAATCCGAAACGACCTATGACACCACCATCATACACCAGGATGGACGGGTCATGCGCATCCGGATTACCGGTACGGATACAATTGTGGTGGCTACCATGCCTGAAGTAGTCATTAAAGCTCCCCCTGTTTTTTCCAATGATGAAGAATACCGGCAGTATATGCGCTATCGTAGATATGCCATGGATGTCCTGCCGTATGCTATCGAAAGTATTCGGCTTTATAGGGAATATCAGGCCGAAACCGAGGGTCTGAAGGAGGGAAAAGCAAGGAAATATGCCAAAACCATTCAAAAAGACGCCAAAGGGGAATTTACAGACCCCCTAAAGAATCTATCCCGTACACAGGGTAAAATCCTGGTCAAAATGATCGAACGCCACCTGAATACATCAACATATGACATTCTTAAGGATGTCCGGGGTGGTTTTAATGCCGTAAAATGGCAAACGGTAGGTAAGATGTATGGCTATGACCTCAAAGAAGGCTATATCCGGGGCCAGGATCGAATCCTTGATATGGTGCTGGATGATTTTGAAATCAATATAGAGTAGCCTTCATAAAACCACGGGAGTAGTACTTTTGCCGGCGATCAGTCCTTCGTTCATGACCTATACTTCAAGCTGGCGTTCTCCTTCCAATATTGCCCTTATAAAATATTGGGGCAAACATGGCCTTCAGCTTCCCCACAATCCATCCCTGAGCTTTACGCTATCAACCTGCCATACCAACATGACCTTGATGGCAGATCTGGAGACAGCTACATCTGGTATAGATATTTTATATGATGGCCAGCCTAAACCTTCTTTCGAACCTAAAATCAAAAAGTTTTTCTCGGTTCTGGATGATTTTTTCCCTTGGCTAAAGAATGCTTCTGTAAAAATTGATTCGCATAATACTTTTCCGCATGGGGCCGGAATCGCCTCTTCTGCCAGCGCCATGAGTGCCATAGCCCTATGCCTGATGGATATCAATGATCAGATCAATGGTGCTTCAGGTTTCGCCGGAGAAATGTGGTGGAAACAAGCTTCTGAAATAGCCCGTCTTGGCTCCGGAAGCGCTTCACGTTCTCTTTTTCCCGGTGCAGCTATTTGGGGTGCTGCAGATACAATCGATCAAAGCAGCGATCGGTATGCCATCCCATGGAATGAACAACTTGCACCGGTTTATAAAGATTATCAGGATACCATTCTCATCGTCAGTACCTCCGAAAAGTCAGTTTCCAGCACAGCAGGGCATGAACTTATGAAAGATCATGATTATGCAGCAACCAGATATGCTGTGGCCCGAAAAAATATTCTTCGTCTATGTGATATCATGAAACGCGATGATTCGATAGAAGCATTTATTCACATAGTTGAATCCGAGGCCCTTCAATTGCATGCACTCATGATGTGTGGCGATTCGCCTTTTATGCTGGTAGAACCCGGTACAGTTGCTATTATAAAAGAAGTCTGGCGTTATAGAAAAACAACAGGAATCCCGGTGTGCTTCACATTGGATGCAGGTCCAAATGTTCATTTGTTGTATCCTTCCCAATACACATCAGATGTTTTAGCATGGATTAAAAAAGATCTTTCTCCTTATTGTACCGATGGGCAATATATTCTTGATCATGTCGGATCAGGCCCACAGAAGATTGAATGGTAATCTGGTATTTGCTCCTTGCCTCTTTCCCCTCCCTCTTGGTTCGACTATGCTGAATCAGCAGTTATACTGCATAAAGACGCGATAAACCGCGTCTCTACATCCATTATTTATCTTTTATTTGAAACGGTCGTACAGACGCGATTTATCGCGTCTCCTTTCTGATGGCTGAAAGCCGACAACTGATACCTGACACTATCGATTGAAGACTGCTAACTTAAGACTGCCCACTGCTAACTGAATACCGATCACCCGATTACTGATCCCCGATCACTGATTACTGATTACTATCTTTGACCCCGTGAAAGGCATTATACTAGCAGGAGGCTCAGGAACCCGGTTGTATCCGATTACCAGGGCTGTATCCAAACAACTGATCCCGGTTTACGACAAACCCATGATCTATTATCCGCTGTCGGTTTTGATGCTGGCCGGAATACGCGACATCCTCATTATTACAACTCCGGAAGATCATGCTGGTTTTGTAAGGCTGTTGGAAGATGGCAGTTCGCTGGGTTGCAATTTTCAATATGCAATTCAATCAGTACCGAATGGGCTGGCGCAGGCTTTTGTCATCGGGTCTGACTTTGTCGGTAATGACTCATCATGTCTCATTCTTGGTGACAACATTTTTTATCGTAATCAAATGCCTGATTTTCTCGCAGACTGCAAAGATCCTGATGGTGCTGTGATTTTTGCCTATCCGGTTTCCGACCCTGAACGCTATGGTGTGGTCTCCTTTGATGAAAACATGCGGGCGCTTGAAATCGTAGAAAAACCGACTCATCCCAAATCCAATTACGCCGTGCCGGGACTTTATTTTTATGACAACACCGTCATCGATATTGCCCGCAACTTATCACCTTCGGCTCGCGGTGAATATGAAATCACGGATGTCAACCGGATCTACCTTGAGCAGGGGCGTTTACGTGTGAAAACCTTTGGCAGGGGGTCTGCCTGGCTGGATACAGGAACATTTGATAGTCTTCATGATGCCACCGAATTTGTTCGCATCATTGAAAAGCGCCAGGGCCTCAAGATCGGATGTATTGAAGAGGTGGCATTCCGTATGGGTTTCATTTCTAAAGACCAATTGTACAATCAGGCACAACCTTTGTTAAAGAGTGGGTACGGACAATACCTTATGAAACTCATCGCTGATTGAGCAATGGAAGAAAAACAACCCACATACAACGACGAGATTTCCTTTCGCGACCTTGTTCTCAAAATGCAGTCCTTTGTCAGGGAGGTCAGGCAGCATTGGGTTATCCTGGCTATTTGTATTGCCCTGTTTATGGCTATTCAAACCTATAGATACCTGACCTTTATACCAGAATATCCAGCCAAAATTACCTTCAGCGTCGATGAGGATGAAGGGGGTAGCAATGGTGGCTTAACAAGCATACTTGGTCAGATTGGCCTTGGCTCTGTAAGACCTTCGAGATTCAATCTTGATAAAATTATGGCCCTTAGCAAATCCAGACGGGTCATCGAGCACACGCTTTTCTACAAAACAACTGTCGATGGCAAAGAGGATTTTCTGGCCAATCATCTTATTCGTGAATATCACCTGAACAATACAAAGGAAAATGCTAAAAAGGGGAAAGCCGATTTTTTCTTTACCCGCGACAGCCTTCCATTGTTTAGCAATGCAGAGAATGAGATGCTGATCAACTTATATAATTTGATCATCGGATCTCCGGATAATCCCAAGAAGGCATTGGTCAATACTGACTATAATGAGGATACCAATATCATGTTCCTTGCTGCGTCTACTACGGATGAACAAATTTCCCTGGCTTTAGCGGACCGGTTGTTTATCTCCCTCAGCAACTATTATATCAACAAGGCAATCGAAAAACAATATAAAACCTATACTGTCGTCAGTGCCAAAAAGGATTCTGTACTTACTGTGCTGAAATCAAACGAATACCAACTGGCTAATTTCAAAGACACACATCGCGGGATGTTGATGCGTACCGACCAGATTGCTGAATTACGCCTTCAAAGAGAAATCACAGCCCTCTCGGCGATGTACGCTGAAGTGTTAAAGAATACAGAGATCGCTGATTTTAGTCTCAAGAATAAACTTCCGTTTATCCAGGTCATAGATGAGCCTTTGTCGCCGATTCAACCAACCCAGGCCTCACTGCTTCGCATGCTGTTGATTGGCATTATTGCGGGAGGAATGATAGGTAGTGTATTTGTTATCGGACGCCGTATTTATCGTGACCTTATGGCATAAGGAGGTAAAAAAGTCCCTGTGTTATCGTTGCTTCAATATTGATTTTGAAGACAGTCGTTGATCACGACATCCAATAATTTACTGATCGTCCAGCCGTAAGCCTTCGCCTGCTGAGGTATTATGGAAGCCTCTGACATTCCCGGTGTTGTGTTTGCTTCCAACAGATAAAAAACATTTCCTTCAAGGATGTAATCAAATCGGACCATGCCCCGGCAACCCAACAAACTATAGAGTTTTGCGGATCTTTCCTGACATTGCTGCACAAGTTCTGTATCCAATCTTGCAGGAGTGATTTCCTGACTTTCGCCTTCGTACTTCGCAGCAAAATCAAAAAACTCTCCGTTGGGAATTATTTCCGTTATCGGCAAGACATGGAGTTTGGCGCCATCTCTGACGACACCACATGAGAATTCAGAACCAACCAGTGCTCTTTCAATCATGACTTCGTGATCGAAGGTAAGCGCCTGCGTGATGGCATCTTCCAGTTGTGCCCAGTCTTTCACTTTGGTGACACCATAGCTTGAACCATTATTATTTGGTTTGACAAAAAACGGTGGTTGGATATTGTTTTGTTCTACTTGTAAGCGATTCACAACAGATGTTACGATCATACTTTCCGCCATGGGAATATTGTATGGCTGCAGATGATCTTTACACATTTGTTTGTTAAACGTAAGGGCACTTGACAACACGCCACATGCACTGTGTGGTATACCCATCATTTCGAGGTAGCCCTGGATTTTACCATCCTCAGCTGGCGTGCCATGAATAATGATAAAGGCAAACTGAAATTTCTTTAGCACATTCCCTTCCTTGTCTACAAGACAGAACCTGTTTAAATCAACGGCGTTTCCTGATTGAATATCCGCCCAACCATGAGGTGTAATGTCAATGGTGGTGGCTGTGTATTTATCCGTTGGCAAGTGACCGGCAATAGTCTTTGCGCTTTTAAGTGATACGCCTCTTTCTGCGGAAGGGCCGCCTGCTATAATAGCTATTTCAATCATAATTGGCGAAAATCGAAGATCCCGCCAAATTATGCAATTATTTGTAGCGGGATTAGCAAGATTTGGCAGCTGACTGGATGAACATTCTGCAATAAATCATAATTAGCGAAAATTAGCGCGAATTAGCGGCGGATCGATCGAAACTACCTGAAAAATACTCTTCAAAATGGGTTTAAATTGTGGATTTAGTCTAAATAAACCACTAAATAGAATTTGCTTTCATTGTTTTCAATTTTAAATGAAAATATATAATAATTACAACAAATTGATTTATAGACTGATATGATAGTGTTAATTTTTTTAACAGTTAATTAATCGTAAATAACCTCTGTTTTGTCTAACTATTGTTGCTTGGTTGTTGAACTATGTCGTATTTTTGTTAAAACAAATACCAAATACTATGTCAACCACCGATTTCAATAACCAATTGTCAAGTCTGAGTGGTCCCCTGCATACGTTCGCGTATAAGCTGACCAAGAATAGTGAAGAAGCCAAAGACTTATACCAGGAAACTGCATTTCGCGCTATTAGCAATGTAGATAAGTTTATTCCCGGCACAAATCTGAAAGCATGGTTGCTGACGATCATGAAGAATATCTTCATCAACAACTACAGGAAAAATGTTAAAACCCGCACGATCATAGATTCTACTGAAAACCTCTACTTCATCAATAGCGGTGCAGGCTCTATCAACAATAGCGCTGAATCCAATATCATGATGGATGAATTGAGCACCATGGTAGAGGCTCTTGATGAATCACTTCGTGTTCCCTTTGAAATGCATTACCTCGGTCACAAATACCAGGAAATCGCCGAAACACTCAATCTGCCACTTGGCACCGTCAAGAGCCGTATCTTTTTTGCCCGCAAGGAATTAAAGGATAAGATTGAAAAGAGATATTACACGGCTCGTCCATAAAGCCGCAACAA
>JAGOIB010000024.1:16743-22292 GCA_017995875.1 Saprospiraceae bacterium | reverse complement strand
GTATTTTCAATCACGACAATAGCGTCATCTACCACAATACCCAGGGCAAGCAGAAATGCAAACAGAACTATAAAATTGAGCGTAAATCCAATCGCCGGCAATACCATGAAGGCAATACACATGGAAAGTGGCACAGAGAGTGCAACGAATATAGCATCCGTCAGCCCCATAAAAAACATCAGGATCACCGTCACCAGGATAAATCCAATGATGATGGTATTGATAAGATCATGGAGTGTTACACGAGTAGCGCGACTCTGATCTCCAGTGATAGTCACTTCAAGATTTTCCGGAAAATCATTTTCTTTCAGATCATCCACGATCGTTTTGATCTTATCGGAAGCTTCGATGAGGTTTTCACCTGTGCGCTTGATAACGTTGAGCGAAATGACATTTCTTGTATCCAGACGGCTGAAACTTTCCTGCTTCTTATGACCCATGCGGATATCTGCGATATCTTTTAAGTACATTAATGCCCCGCTCTGTGAAAGGATGACAATATTTTTAATTTCTTCAACATCTTTAAAATCTCCGCGGATGGACACAGACCTCGTCATTCCACCTATATCCACATTACCGGCAGATATGGTTCTGTTTTCATAGGCAAGCGCATTCTCAATATCCCTGAAGGTGAGCTTGGCTGCTGCAAGTTTATATTTGTCAATATCTATCTGTACTTCCTTGTCTAGTGCTCCAATGATGTCAACACGGGTAATCTCCCGCATTTCCTCAACTTTCTCCTGCACTTTGTCTGCGAAATCCTTTAGCCGATCCAGGCTATAATCACCGGCGATATTGATACTCATAATAGGTATCTCAGAAATATCAAATTCAGTAATAGTTGGATCATCAAGAAGGTCAGTAGGCAAATCCCGCTTTGCTTTATCCACCCCATCTTTGACTTTTTGCTTGCATTGCGCAACATCCAGGCTGGTATTGAACTCAACAATGATGCTGGAGAAATCCTGAACAGAGGAGGAATTGATTTTTTTAACACCTGACAAACCTTTCAATTGTTTTTCAATCGGTTTGGTCACCAATTGCTCCATATCGGATGGCGATGCTCCAGGGTAAATCGTATTGACGAAAATCCTTGGTACCGTTACATCTGGAAATTGTTCTTTGGGAATCGAGATATAGGAGAGTATGCCCGCAAGGGTTATCAATATCGTGATGATAAATATACTCGTGCGGTTATCTATAGACCAGGAGGTAAGTTTAAACTCTTTCATAGAAGAAGAAAATAGCTTTACTAAAGCTTGTTAGCTAATCAATGTTAAATGGGGTTTACGTCGTCTGTGTTACGAACTAAAAATTAACGGTTTCTCCATTGTTGACATCCTGGAAACCTGTAGAGATCACCATATCGCCTGGATTAAGACCACTGAGTACTTCGACATACCCATTGTAGTTTTGTCCTTGCTGTATGGTTACTTTTTTAGCCAATGCCTCCTGTCCGTTGCCGGTCTTTTCAGCAATCATGACAAAGTCACCATCTTCAGCTGTCTGAATGTAATTGACCGGAATAGAAATGGCTTTCGGATTGGTATAGTCCACGATTTTCATGACGGCAATCTGATTTGCCCTGTAGTCACCTTGTCCCAGCATACACTCCACAGAGAATGTGCGATTGACCTGGTTGATGGTCTTACTCACATAAGAAATGGTACTGGAGATTTCTTTGTCTGTGTCTGGAAAGTAGACTTGGACACGATCACCTTTTTTAACTTTAGCAGCATAGGCTTCGGTGACAGCACCAACGATCTTCAGTTTACTCAGATTGAGAATAGTACACAAAGGAACTCCAGGCGAAATGGCCTGTCCTTGTTTCAACATGACCATGTCTACTGTTCCCGACGTAGGCGCATAGATTTTAGTCATGCCCCAGTTTTCTTTCATCGTTGAGATAGAACGCTCGAGCGATTCTTTGTTGTTTTTAGCCTGGATATATTGCACTTCAGAACCGATGTTCTGATCCCACAGCGCCTTTTGTCTGTTGTACAAGTCCACAGCAACAACCAGCTGACCATCAAGTTCGGCAAGCGATTTGAGCATCACGGCATCTTCTATTTCTGCCAGTAGCTGTCCTTGTTTTACAAAGTCACCATTATCAACATAGACACGTTTGAGTGCTCCTGGAATTTTTGACGTGGCAGCAACGCTTTCGTCTGCATCTACCCTACCCTGCAAATCAATGTAATGCATGAATGGTGTGACCTTTAATTCGGTAAGGCCTACGGTACGAAGTTTTTTCTCAATCAGGCCTTTCTCCTGCAATTGCTTTTCCAGAGTATTAATCTGAGACTCCAAAGCAGTCTTTTGCTCTTTTAATGTTGCCAATTGAGCAATGGGATCTTCCGTTTTAGACTTGCCGCAAGCCGCCAAAACGAACAACAGAGCGAGTCCTGTTATATAATGTATGCCAAAGAATTTTTTCATTGGTTTAATGTTGTATTAAGTGGTTTATGATTTATGTATTTCGTTCTATTGTTGATTCTTGCCGAGTGCTTCCTTGAAAGACACAAGGGACTTTAAGAAATCAAATCGTGCATTGACCAGGTTGGCCTGTGATCTGTATAAGCCTGCTTGAGCCTGTGTTACTTCAAAACTGGAGCCAAGCCCTTGTTTAAACTTCGTTTCTGATGTTGCAAAAATGCGTTCAGCGAGTTGTAGGTTTCTGGCCTGATCTTCCATTTTCTGTTTGGTACTGAAATAATCCTTTCTGGCAGTCTCTATCTGAAGGTCGTATGCCATTGTCAGCTGTTTCTTCTGTTCATCAACCTTCATCGCTTGTATCATAGAGCGCTGTTCCTTGGCTTTATAATAGCCACCATCATATATCGGCATCGAAAGATTTACTCCGATAATAGCTGAAGGGATAAAGTACAGGCGTTCGTTGCCCTGGTAACCCGGATCATAAGATCCAAAAAACGACAATACAGGCCACCAGTCTTTTCGGAAAGCATCCGTCTGGATATCATTCAATTCTCTTGCTTTCAGAACAGCAACATAATCAGGCCTGTTCATATAATCCAGTTGCTCATCAGGATTGATGTCACCATAAATAGCGAGCAATTTATCTACATCATCCACGAGGTTTATCGAATCCCCAAGTGGCATATTCATTGTAAACTTGAGCACGTCTGTTAGCTTTTGACGTTGACGGATCAAAGCCTCTCGGTCTGTCTTGAAGTCTGATAATGAGTATTGTAATCGATCGACATCGAGTTGTTCTACAAAACCTGCCTTGTAATTGGCTCCTGTTTCGAAAACCAGTTTCTCCTGGCTTGAAATATTCTTATCCAATACCCGGATTGCTTCAGCAACAACAAGTGCGGGGACATATGCGTCTGTAACTTTATTACGTAGTTTCTCTACCACACCCTGGTATTGTATGGCTGCATAGTCCTTATACATCCTGGCCGCCTTAATGGTTGCGAGGTATTTGTTGTCAAACAACAGTTGGTTGAACGTAAACGAAGCCCCTATGTCATTCTTCAAAGCAAAAGTTAATTTCTGGTCGGGATTGTTTGGATCCTCAAAACCTAATGCTTCTCCTGGTATAGAAGGTTGCTGAAGGAAATGATTGAGGTGAAGTCCTAATCCGAGTTGGGGATAAGCTACGGCACGATTTTCCTTTATCTGCCATTCCGCATCCTTCATGCTGAGCTCCGCAATCCGGACATCTGAATGATTGGCGAGTGCATACGCTACACATTCAGCCAGGCTCATATTCTTCTGCGCATGCAGGGAAAAGAGTGTGGTGAAAGAAATAAAAAGCAATGTGATTTTTCTGTACATGTCAGGCAAGTTTCTTTTTTAAATAGGTAAGTCCTTTGGGGGAAACAATCCCATGTAGGTAGTGCATCATATATTCTTTGAAGAGGGTCACTTTAGAGATAGCGTTATCCGGAAATAGTTGCTGGTCAAACATATTGAAGGATGTTGCCAGGTGGAGTTTGGCAATAATATCTACATCAAAATCCTCTCTGTACAAACCTTCCTTTCGGCCACGCAGGAGGTTTTCACGGATGATTTTAAACACAAAATCATATTGGAAATTCCGCATCATTTCCCATGATTCACGATGGTATTTCTGGAGGTCATACACGATATTTGCTTTCATCTGTGCGAGCTCCTGAGAATTTGAATCCAGGATAATAAATATCTCCTCAATGGCATTGGGGGCCTGGGCGGTCATGTTATAACACCTTGTTTTTCCCTTGGCGATATGACTTTCAAGCACCTTACTGACCAGGTCATCCTTACTTTCCACAAACTGGTAAAGCGTCTTCTTGGAGATGCCGAGATCCGATGCCACTTCATCCATGGTGATACTCTTGATCCCAAAGCGAAGAAACAGGCCTTCTACCCTCTCAATCCAGTCAATATGTTGTGGTGATGTCGTCATTAATGAGGGTGTAAACATAAGAAACTTTCGATGGTTCAAAAGTTTACAAAGTTTTTTAGCTTTTTTTGAAAAAAGGAGGAATCAGCAGGTATTTAGTTCTTTTTGATTATCTAATAGTCTTATAATCAACAGATAATGCTGATCCGTAGATTGAAACTACGCCTGGCAGATTCTGGGAGGTGATCTATCAAATAATGGATACACTCTACGATTAACATCAAAAACTAGACATAGCCGTAGCCTTGGCTAGGCGTAGTTTGCAATTACGTCCTGGAGAGTCGGGGGCTGTGATCCTTCAAATCATCCATACGGACGATTTCCGTTAAAGGATAGACGTAAACTACTAACTACTAGTTTCTAACTGCTAACTTCTAACTGCTAACTTCTAACTGCTAACTTAAATCCGGTTTTTTCCGGGCGATCTTCTTCTCTGCCTGAATCTTCTTTTCCGCCAGACGCTCTTCGATAGCACCTTTATCAGGTTTTGTCCTTATTCGTTTTGCAACCGGAGTTAGCGCTTTTACCAGGAGATGGTTAAGCTTTTCAATAGCATTGTCCTTATTGTCAAGTTGGGACCTTGACTTTTGAGAATTTATAGCAAGAATCCCATCTTCATTAATGCGGTTAGCGAGTTTGGTGTTCACTAACAACTTTTCTTCATCACTCAATCCTACAGAAGCCATCACGTCAAACAGTATCTCCACTTTCGTTTCTGTCTTATTGACATGTTGGCCACCTGCCCCAGAGCTCCGACTCGTCCTGAATGATAATTCTTTAAGTATGCTGTTCCAGTCCATAGATTAAATGTAGAATCTTTCTCATGACAATCACTTTCAACTTGGTTATTAGATACTTGTACTGAGCGGAGTCGAAGTATTGGTTATTGGTTATTGAATCTAAGAAAAATCCGTCTCCTGACAATCACTTCTTAATTCGTTATTCCTTATTCATGATCAATGGATCAAGGCTTCTTTCGCCCCTACAGGGCGAGATTTATTTTTCATTTATTATTTGCTACCAACCTTTAGCCCCTACGGGGCTTTGATAATTTTCTATTTTTCAGACTTATAGCTTTTAAGCGAAATCCGTCTCCTGACAAACTTTTCCTTTCAACTTGGCTATTGGCTATTGGTTATTG
>JAGOIB010000024.1:9152-16643 GCA_017995875.1 Saprospiraceae bacterium | reverse complement strand
CCTTTCATATATGTCTCCTGATCATCGTATAGCGCCATATGACTTCCATTAGCACAATAGAGATGACTACCATTTTGTACTTGCTCCGACATCCATTTCATATGTGCCGGATCCATTGTATCATATTGAGCTCCCACCGTTAGTGTTGGCACATGGAGTTCAGGCAAATCAGCTTTTCGATCCCACTTCTCAAGGTTACCTGCGATGCCAAATTCACTCGGACCTTGCATCGTCACATACAATGATTGATTAAGCTTACCCAAAGATCTATTGACTGGTTCAGGCCACTGATCTATGGGCATCCTGCAAATATGTTTTGCATAAAAATGCGGCATCAGCAATTCCATATATTTTGGATTGGCAAAATCCTTTTTTGCTTCAATCATCCGGATGGTATCCAGCACTTTTGGATCCATTTGTTTAGCAAGTACCTCATCAGCATACTTGCCATAATCAGGACAACTGCACATCATATTGGAGATGATGAGTCCCTTCATATTGTCCTGGTATTTCAATGCATATTCAAGTGCCAGTATTCCACCCCATGAGTGGCCTAACAGATAAAAGTTAGTGCTGTCAAGATGAAGGGTTTTTCGAATGGTCTCCACTTCTTCGACATACCTTGCCAGATCCCACATAGTCGTATCCTTCGGATTATCAGAGTTGCCACATCCCAATTGATCGTAATAGATAAACTCAATACCCTCCGCAGGAAGAAAATTTTCCATGCACTCAAAATATTCATGTGTAGCACCGGGCCCTCCATTCAGTAAAAGCAATTTGATCGTAGGGTTATTTCCAAACCGTTTGGTCCAGACATGAAAAGTACCCTTCGATGTTTCGATAGGGATCATCATGACATTTCCAGTCTGCACTCCCTGATCCTGTTTTGCAAAATAGGATGATGGACTTTGACTTGTCGTTTCTTCCTGCAGGGGCTTGCCGCAGGAATAGAATGCACTTATGATCAACAGTATCATTACACTGGAGAAGACGATTTTCATATGGAAACTTTTGGATAAACGACCTTAAATGATTGAAGAAAATACGACCTATCCCTTTTCATAAGGATGCTCCTGCCAAAGATAACCCCGGCAGATTGGATTTCAACCAACCCATGAAAATCATTGGTGATTTGTTTAATATGTTTTTTCTGCTTATCTTAAGCAGGAAATTGAGTTGAAGTGAATCAAAAGAGATTTTAACATTCAAGACATGTAATACTATGATTTCCGTAAAAAAATTGCTCGCAGGCAAAAGTACCAATAAGGTCTTTGCCCTTTCTCCGGCGGCGATGGTCATCGAAGCCCTCGAACTTATGGCTACCCAAAACATTGGCGCGGTCATGATCATGGATGGTGACAAGCTCGTAGGTATTTTCTCTGAACGTGACTATGCCCGAAAAGGAATTATCCAGGGCCGAAAAGCTAAAAGTACACCGGTAACCGAAGTCATGACGCACAATGTGTATACAGTGACCACGGATATGAACATGGAAGATTGTATGCAGCTTTTCACAGACCTTCACATCCGCCACTTGCCAGTCAAGGAAGATGGCAATGTAATAGGTATGCTGAGTATTGGGGACATCGTCAACGCCATGATCATGGAACAAAAAGATCATATCGAGTTTCTGGAGAAATATATTTCAACATGATTCTTTAGGCCTGGATATTTCTTTTTCTTTGCAGCCTTGACCTGGTACTTCCACCACAACCACTTCTATGTCCGCACTCATCCTTGGTGTTTTCATTCTGGGCTATATATTGATTGCCCTTGAGCATCCACTCAAGCTTGACAAGGCAGGAACAGCCCTCCTGACAGGTATGATATGTTGGTTGATCTTATTATTTGGATTAGATCAAATGCCTTCCGCAAGCGAATTCGCGCTGGCAAACACGGACGCAGGAAGTTTCGTGAATACAGCCCTTTTTGAACATCTGGGTAAGATTGCAGAAATACTTTTTTTCTTACTGGGAGCAATGACCATCGTCGAACTGGTGGATGTGCACAATGGTTTCCGGGTGATAACTGACCGCATCACTACTACTAACGCCATCAAATTATTATGGATCATCTGTTGGGTTACTTTTTTTCTTTCTGCCGTGCTGGACAATATGACCACGGCGATTATCATGTGCGCCTTACTACGTCGCATTATAAAAAAGCAGGATGACAAATGGCTATTCGGAGGCTTCGTTATCATCGCCGCCAATGCCGGAGGTGCATGGTCCCCAATTGGGGATGTCACCACAATAATGCTTTGGATTGGCGGGCAAGTGACAACGATCAATATCATCTATGCCACATTTCTTGCTTCCGTCAGCAGCCTGCTGATTCCGCTATTGGTGGCTTCCTATCTTCAAAGCAGGAAGAAAGAGCCGCTGGAAAGAAATGCAGCACACGAAATGGCCGCACATCATAAGACAACTGCTTTTGAAGAAAAACTGATGTTTATTCTGGGCTTTATGGGCTTGTTGGCCGTTCCGGTTTTTAAATACTTTACACACTTGCCTCCATACATGGGAATTCTGCTATCGGTTGGTATTCTGTGGTATGTTACAGACCTTCTTCATCGTCACAAAGAAGCCGAAACCAGGCATCAATTTTCAGTTGGTGCGATTCTTCATCGGATTGATACGCCTACTGTACTTTTCTTCCTAGGCATTCTTTTAGCTGTTGGCTCGCTTGATGTATCCGGTCATTTGCATGATATTGCTGATGCGCTCAACCACCACTTTGGCAACATCTATGCGATCACAGGCTTCATCGGTATTCTCTCTTCTATTGTTGATAATGTCCCACTGGTAGCCGCAAGTATGGGTATGTATGATTTAAGCACGTTCCCTGCGGATCATCCTTTCTGGGAATTATTGGCGTATTGTGCTGGAACTGGTGGAAGTTTGCTTATCATTGGATCTGCTGCAGGCGTTGCATCCATGGGCATCCTCAAGATCGATTTTCTGTGGTATCTGAAACGAATATCCTTTTATGCGCTCCTGGGTTATTTCACTGGCATAGGTGTTTACTACCTGCAACAACAAATTTGATGTGATGGAATGGATGCAGAAATAGCTTAGACTATTTCTCATATCATATCAAATAAGCTTGTCTGCGGTTTTCTCGCCTTTTCAAACTGGCTAAGATCATATGCAAATAATTCAGGCTGTGGCATATGGCGCCGCATGGCCAGTTGAAACTGAGCAGCAATCATCTCTGCATATTTCCCTTCACCTTTCATACGCACACCCATCCGGCTATCATTCAATTGCCCGCCATGCGTATCCATAATACGATTTAGAATTTTGTCCGCACGGTCTTTATACTTTTTCTTTACCCAATCAATAAATATCGGCCCGACATCTCCATTCAACCTTACAGTGATATATCCTGCGTTTTTTGCACCCGCTTTGGCTACCGCGCCCATCAGATCCATCATCTCATGATCATTGAGTCCGGGAATAACAGGTGCCAACATTGCGTGCACGTGGATGCCTGCATTGGATAATTCTTCAATCACCTGCAGACGTTTTGGGATAGATGCTGTTCTTGGCTCGAGCTGTCTTCGCAAAGATTCATCCAACGTATTGATGGAAATAGCCACACTTACCAATCTCTTCTCAGCCATCCTGCTGATGATATCCATATCGCGGAGGATGAGTGCACTCTTAGTAATGATACCAACCGGATGATGAAACCGTTCAAGGACTTCCAGGAGTTGGCGTGTGATTTTGAGTTTTGCTTCAATAGGCTGGTAACAATCTGTGTTTCCGGACAGCATGATTGGTGCAACTATCCATTTCGGAGAAGCTAGTTTTTTGGCGAGTAATTGGGGTGCGTCGCGCTTGACAAGGATCTTACTTTCAAAATCGATTCCGGCGCTATAACCCCAATATGGATGAGTATTGCGGGCATAACAGTATACACAGCCATGCTCACAACCCTGATAGGGATTCATCGAATATTCGAGGCCAATATCCGGGCTTTCTACTTTGTTGATAATAGTCTTGGCATGTGTTTCCAGGTATTCAGTCCTGACCTCTTCACTGGGATTTGAAAAAGTCAGATCCGGATGTCTCGCGGCACGATGTTTTGAAAAAGGGTTGTCAGTATTAATTTGAGCTCCTCTGCCTTTCATGATTTCAAATTTGACTTAAATGTAGTCATATTATTGATTGTTTTATGGTCATGATGTATGTTTTTGAAAAAATCGCCCAAAAGCTTTATAACTAACAACTAATCAGTGCATTATAACAGTGTGGCACACCTAGGTGTGCCACACTGTTATAACGCACTGATTGTCTATAGCTTACAAGGTGTTTTAACTAAATTTCAAACACCTCATTTCCCTTCCCCCTTCCTCTACCCATTCTTTTTGCAAACCACCCACCCAAATGCAATTTGGTAGTCTCCAAAATGGTTGAAAATCAATAGCTTTATCGTCAGGAATCCGTGACACCAAATCCGTGGCATACCCGATGTCCGGACATATAGAACTAATGGATCTTCCCTCATCCATCTGATTTCAGATGGTTTCCATTTTATTTCGAAATCAGGGCAGCGGATTGGTGGAAATAGTATCATTATTAACAGCGTACAACTAAACAAACCCTTTGCAGGAACAGGAACTGATCAGTCGGTGTGGGGCCAATGACAGAAAAGCACAACGGTTGTTATACGATCGCTTTGCTCCACTGCTCATGGCAGTCTGCAGGCGATATGTCGGAACAAGCCAGGCCGAAGATGTGATGCAGGATAGTTTTGTACGTGTGTTTCAGTACCTGGCGCAATATAGAAATGAAGGTTCCTTCGAAGGATGGATCCGCAGAGTGTGTGTCAACACATGCATTCGCCATCTTGAAAAAGCTAAACGCCTCAATGTAGATTACTATGGCGATGGGATCCCGGAGCATGGCATCGAACCGGATATCATCAGCCGGATGAGTGCAGATGAATTGATGAACGTGATTGATAACATACCTGATGGATACAGAACCGTTTTCAATCTGAGTGTCATCGAAGGTTTCCCACACAAAGAAATAGCACAACTCTTAGGCATCGAAGAAAGCAGTTCAAGATCGCAATTGACGAAAGCAAGAAAATATATTCAGCGTTCATTGGAGGCTACGTTAAAAGTAGAATTATGAAAAACAACAACATTTTTAAGGAAAAGCTCTACAACCATACCGTGCCCGTGCGGGAAGGACTGTGGGATGCTATCGAAGCCCAGCTTCCCGGCAAAAAGGAAGACAGAGTTTTTCCGCTATTCTGGTTTACATTATTCGCAAGCACCTTGTTAGGTGGCGCCTTGATGTTTGGCATATCACATAACAAGCAATCAAACATTACAATTCCAGCGAATTCAAATCCTGTAACCGTACAAAACGCAACAGTAAATTTACAAGCAAATGCTGAGCCTTCATTAGCCTCAGAGACCAATACTGCACCATCTGCCATCACAAGACCATCTACAACTCAATCCGCCGGATCAACTTCAGTACCCTCCCTAAATAATGTAAACTACACGAATAGTACTATCGCTAATTTCAAAACAACCACAAACAAAAAACAGCTTTCCATTAAAGGATCGAATCAAAATGTAGCCATTGAAAATTCTTCCCTTAAAACATTTGACCTCCATCAAGCAACCGCATTAAATTCAACTACAAATAATAGCAATAGAAATTCATCATTAACGTCTTTCCTCACACCTGCTGATATGCAAGTCTCTGCAGATGTTTTAGCACAGCGAGAAATATCCTCGCTTCACCCTGATCCGAATTGTTATAAATTCAGCGGTAACACTGATAAATACGCACTATCAGCAGATATCTTCGGAGGCCCTGGCTTTAGCCCACGTTCTTTTGAAGATACTGCCGGAGAATCATCCATATATGCCGATGCACGTAAGGCCACTGAACACAGTCAATACGGTTGGTCAGCAGGTGGCCGTGTCAATATTTTGTTCAGGAATGGATTTGGTGCAAGGCTTGGATTGACCTACACACAGGTAGGTGATATTTTTGATTATACAGACACACTGGCTACACAATCCACAACGAGGGTTGATTCATTTTTCGCTTCTGATGGAACGTTTCTTTACGCAGATACATCACGCGTACTCATCTTCGGAACCCTGATCAAGAAAATTCATAATACCTATCGATACCTTGATATTCCCCTTTTGGCCAGTTTCGAATTACCCCTGGGTCGTTCGATTTTTATGATCAATGCCGGTCCGGTTTTCAACCTCACCAGCAGCCATGAAGGCCAGATCCTGGACCCAAATCTTCATCCCGGCAGTATCACTCCAGGTGATCCCGGCGAAATACCTGTTTATAAAACCAGCCTTGGGCTCAGTCTATATATGGGGGCAGGGGTCGTTTTTCCTTTAACCGATCATCTTTCAGGTCTGGTAGAACCCAGTTTCCTCTACAGGTTGAAACCAGTGACTTTGGATAGTTATCCTCTGAAAGAACACAGGCACTATGCCAGCCTGAATCTTGGCATACGGTATCATTTTGATTAACAATAACCACTAGCAGGCAGCGAAATGAAATCGATTCGTCTCTTCACACTAAATAACAGAGTAATGGGCAAGTATTTTTACGTTTTTGGACTTCTGATCATGATGATGTCGTGTGGCAAGGACATCGATCAGTTTGTTCCAAGAGCAACCCAGGATACAAACGGTGATATCAGCCGGTTGATGTCCAGATTACAAGCCGACATAGCAGGAGATGTCTTTACAAGCGTCTCCTGCCCTTGTTCGGGAGATCAGGTATTTCTTATTGACAAGGATGTCGTACTGGTCATCCCTGCAGGCTTTGTAGACCTGGCACAATATCCTTGTTCAAACGGCTTTTTTGATATCAATGTAACCGTTTGCGATACAAAAGGCGAAATCCTTATCGGTGGTCTTCCAACGGTTTCAGAAAAGAAATTACTAGAATCCAGAATCGAACTCAATCTGGAAATCCTGGATGGCCCGACCCATGTAAAACTGGCACACGGCAAACAGATCCGCATACTGGTCAATGATCCCGATCCCAGAGAACGGATGGAACTGTTCTATGGAGACGATAACAAATGGATCCAGGCAGATGATAATCCTGAAACCTGGGACAACGTAGCCAATACTGAATGGTGGATTCAGCAAGACACTAATCAGAATCCTATTACAGGTTTTGGGTATGAGTGTTTTAGTGATAGCCTAGACTGGATCAATGTGGATGTCTTTTTTCAAGTTCAGGGAGATCATCTCACTCCGGTGTGCATAGACCTTCCTACGGAATTTACCAATAAGAATACATCCGTCTTTATGGTTTTCGATGACTATAAGAGCATTCTTTGGATGCCGGGTGATTCATCCATCCAACAATTTTGTGAGCCGTATGGCGCTACTCCTGTTGGATTTCATGTCACCTTTGTTGTCGTTTCTGAAATGGGACAAGGCTCCTATATGTTTGCCGCACAGAAAGCAGTTATTAC
>JAGOIB010000024.1:0-9052 GCA_017995875.1 Saprospiraceae bacterium | reverse complement strand
TTCTCGCCGATGATCATACCCTTATACACTTCTTCTCCCGGATCAATAAAAAAGAATCCACGATCCTGAAGTTTATCGATGGAGTAACCTGTAGATGATCCAGGATCCTTAGCCAACAATACACCATTGGTACGTGCAGGAATATTTCCTTTCCACGGCTTGTATTCTGTAAACCTATGGCTCATGACTGCTTCACCGGCTGTCTGTGTCAACATGGTTGATCTCAAACCAATAAGTCCACGGGATGGGATGTCAAATTCAAGGTGCTGATAATCGCCTTTTGCTTCCATGACATGAAGCTCCCCTTTACGACGTGTGACCAGGTCAATAGCTCTGGAGGAGAATTCTGTAGGTACATCAATTACCAGATTTTCATATGGCTCACTCTTGACCCCATCAATCACTTTCACAATAACCTGCGGCTGACCTACTGTCAATTCATATCCTTCACGTCGCATGGTTTCAATAAGGATACCAAGGTGAAGAATGCCCCGTCCATAGACCAGGAAGCTATCCGCACTGTTGGTTTCCTCCACTTTCATGGCAAGGTTCTTTTCAGTCTCTCTCCACAAGCGGTCTCTCAGGTGCCTTGATGTCACAAACTTTCCATCCTTACCAAAGAAAGGTGAGTTATTGATACCAAAGGTCATACTCATCGTTGGTTCATCGACGGCTATAAATGGAAGTCCTTCCGGAAATTCGTAATCGGAGATCGTCTCACCGATCCTGAAATCTTCAAGGCCAACAACAGCACAGAGTTCACCGGCACTAACTTCCTGAACTTTCTTTTTACCCATCCCTTCAAAGATGTAAAGCTCTTTGACACGGCTGCGCTTGATAGCGCCATCTGCCTGAACGATACTGATAGGTTGATTCTCCTTGATAGATCCCCTGTTGATTTTACCTACAGCGATCCTACCCTGGTAAGATGAATAATCAAGGGAAGTAATCTGCATTTGTAAGGTTCCCTCATAAGCTACCGGAGGTGGAACCAACTTTAGGATTCCATCCAATAATGGGGTGATATCGGCTGAAGGCTCCAGGCTGTCGTTAAACCAGCCATGTTTGCCTGAACCGTAGTATGTGCTGAAATCTAATTGCTCTTCCGTAGCATCAAGGCTATAAAAAAGGTCAAATACGTCATTGTGGATCTCTTCCGGGCGACAATTTGGCTTGTCAACCTTATTGATCACCACGATAGGCTTGAGGTGTAATTGAAGCGCCTTTTGAAGTACAAAACGGGTTTGTGGCATCGGGCCTTCAAATGCATCTACGAGCAAGAGTACGCCATCAGCCATACGTAATACGCGTTCTACTTCACCTCCGAAGTCAGAGTGACCCGGGGTATCGATAACGTTGATTCTGACGCCTTTATAGACGACTGCGGCGTTTTTGGAGAAGATCGTGATACCACGTTCCCGCTCCAGGTCATTGGAATCCATGATCAGCTCACCAGTCTCCTGGTGGTCTTTAAACACCTTGGTAGCCTGGAGGATTTTGTCTACAAGGGTGGTTTTGCCATGATCGACGTGGGCGATAATGGCGATATTCCTGATATTTTCGTTAATCTGCGACATACAAGTATTTGGCTTTTTAAAAGCGGGTGCAAAGGTACTGATATAATACCAAATAACAGCATTTGGTTCCATTTGACCTGTTTACACATGAAAGAATGGGGTAATAAATGAACGTTTTATTTTCATTTATCTTCGCCGCCCTGACTCTGTAGTACAACGGATAGTGCGTAGGTCTTCGGAACCTAAGATCGGGGTTCGATTCCCTGCAGGGTCACAATGGGCAGAGAGCATAGGGCATAGCGCATAGAGTGGTATAGCGGTAAGGCAAAGTGCGAGATAAGCTTCATTAAAGAAAGAGAGGAATGCTTGATACCAAACATTCCTCTCTTTTATTTCTGCTCTTTGCTTTAAGCTCTATGCAGCCCTATGCTCTCTGCTTTTCATTGGAATAAGATCAATTTCCAGCGATCATGGCAAGCTTCTTTGGAGAAACGGCCAAAAGCATAATTCAACTCAACTTGTAATTGTGCTGCTGTCGCAAGTGTTTTCTTGGATGGATCTTTGAGATTTTCTACAACGATAGGATAATTTGCTTCCTTACCTGCATCATTGACCATATCCGTAAATCCCCAGTGTACCCTGATACCAAGGTTGAGCGTCAATAACTCACTTCCCATTAGGTATGATCCAAATCCGAAAATACCAGAGGTGTAGTTTTTATTGAAATTCTCACTCACATCCTGAGTTGGTTGATCCAGGGTGGTCAATTCAACGGATTTGACATTGCTGAACTTGGCACCCAACTCAACGAAAGCTCCATTACCAGAATACCGGAATAATGTTGAAACGTCATTGGTCTTCCATTTGAAGGAATTGAAGGGATCCTGATTTTGATAATTAAAATCCTGGTTGGAAGTTGAACCTGCATACTCCACAGACAATCCTACATGGTAACCGTAATTGAAACCTAAACGGCCTCCGATGGAAGTGCCGGTGCTAATCGCATGTTTGTAGTCACCATCATCGAAAACATTCTGGTCATACATCATCGTAGGGCCGTAGGCTCCCTTTACGCCTGCATCAAACCACCACTGACTATTGGCTGATACAGCCATGGTCATTAAAACTAATAGTGTAAATAATTGCTTCATATTCATGTTTATGTTTAGTGCGCCAAGATAGCTATTAATTCATTCCTCTTCGTTTCATCTCTGCCACAATAAGGCTGAGTTCACGGCTCATTTCGCCAGTCACAGCTGAATTTTCTCTGGCCCGCCTGATGAGGTAAGGCAATACATCTTTCACCGGGCCGTAAGGAACATATTTAGCAACATTAAATCCTGCCTTGGCAAGATTAAACGTGATATGATCGCTCATCCCTAAGAGCTGACAGAAATTTAAGTGCGTATGATTTCTTGGCAAACCCCTTACAGCAATTAATTCCGCCTGGATCAAATTGCTCTCCTGGTTATGTGAAGCATTACAGGAAGCTATTTGCAAATAATGATCTACACAGTAGTGTACCGCTGCATTATAATCACGGTCTGTATCTTCTTTGCTTTCCTGTATTGGCGATGGGTAGTTTTTGACCTTTGCCCGTGCACGTTCTTTTTCCATGTAGGCTCCACGAACGAGTTTAGCACCGAGAATGTATCCCTTTTCAAGGGCTTCTTTATGATCCGCTTTCAAACTTTCGAGTTTGTCCTTACGATACAATTGATAGGTATGATACACCACCGCCTTTTCCTTATTGTACCGCTCCATCATGATCTTGACGAGATGATCAATAGTATCCTGCATCCAGGTTTCTTCGGCATCAATAAATACAGCGACCCCGGTCTGCCATGCTGCACTGCACAGCCTGTCTATTCGTGTCTGAACTCTTGAAAAAGCCTCTACATCCTCTTCTGACTGTATTCTTCCGCTTTGAAATTTTTCAAGGATATCTTCAGATGCGAGGGCTGTTATCTTGGAGGAAATAACCGGAACACCAGGATTGGAAGAAGCGTATGTAATGGCTTTGAGGTTTTCCTCCAGTGTACGGTCAAAATCTTCTTCTCTTGAACGGCCTTCTGCACCAAAATCAAGAACAGTAAGTGTTTTTTGATTCATGAGGTGTTGGATCGCCACTGTGGAATCGGACAAACTGACGCCCCCGCAAAATTGTTTGAAAATGGTCATTCTGACCAGGGGGTTGAAAATGTTGATCTTATTGGCATGTAACCATAGACCAAATGATCCACCGGTACTTACTATCCAGGCTTTGTTCATGAGTTTGAATAGCCAGGAAGTTCTTCGGAGCTCACCATTCGTTTTATCAGCAAAAGCAATCTCGGTATTTGTAAAGTCAACAACCTGAGGCTTTACTTGTGTATCAGAACTTACCATATAATTTCCATATTGACCAGGCATGTTCAGCCTGAAGGTGAAGCATGTCTAAGCCATTTTTGGTTCTGGCCCCTGACGCTTTACCACGGGTCAAAAATAGTGTATTAACCGGATTGTAGACCAGGTCATATAGCCAATGTTGAGAAGTAATTTGTTCGAATGGGATGGCAGGACAGGACATGGTATCAGGCACCATGCCTAAAGGCGTTGTATTGATAATGAGTTGATGGGCACCAACAATTGAAGGAGTCAGTTGGTCATATGTATAATCACCTTTTCCACTATGGGAAACAACCGAGGGTTGAATTCCTAAACCAATAAGAGCATGTAAAACTGCCCTGGCTGCGCCTCCTGAGCCCAGGACTAAAGCTTTAGTTGGTAAAGGTTGATTCCCAATCCAGGCCACTAACGTCTCCCTGAAGGCACTTGTGTCTGTATTAAACCCCTTCCAGGAATACACATCGGTTCTGACCAACGTGTTTACCGCTCCGATCTCAAGTGCTTCACGATCGATTTCATTGAGGTATTCAAGAATTGCTTTTTTATAAGGCAGGGTAACATTTAGTCCTGCTATGTCACTTTTGAGCAGTGGAAGTACTTCCTTGATGTTTGCCAAAGGAAAGTTATCATATTCAAAATCCGTAAGGCCAAGATTCTCAAATTTATCAGTGAAATACGCTTTCGAAAATGAATGGCCCAGCGGATATCCTATCAATCCGAATTTCATGACAGCAAGTAACGGGAATTTTAGAACAAACTGGATGTAGGCGTTGAAAAGTGCTCAATTAATAGTAAACAAAGTTTCAAGGCAACCTGAACAGGACTCCGACTTTTGCATTAAATCCATAGCTCGGATAAGATGCCCATCTTTCGCGGTGATTGCCAAGCAGATTGTTCAATTCCATAAAGACACCGAAAGGTTTTGAAAAATAATAATCCCCGTGGATGTTCAGATCCACCAGTGGATCGAGATTTCCTTCAGTCCCTCCAACTGTTCTAAATGGAAGTCCGTTTTCTGTGTTGAAAATAAAGGAAGCATGATACTTATCATCGCCACCTGAATACGTGAGCTGTCCGTTGAGCCCAAACGAGGGTATATGCCAGGGCTTGTTTTCATGATCAAGGGTATAAACTCGCTGATAAAATTCCGTGCGCAGAAAGAGGTGCTTCAGGACTTCAAACCTAACAGCTGCTTCTACACCTATGAAAGAACCGTTATCGTAGATTGGATCAAACTGTTCGGGTTCATCCTCATTCTGCAGAAAAAAGGCCATGGATTCAAATGACGTATAGCTCGCATTAATTTCATACGCCAGTGGTCCGGACTTTCCAGACAGGCCGGCAAACAATCGACGTGAAATCAGGTTGGTGAGACTATCCAGCCTCGTGTCAATATATGGATTGTAGGAAGAGAGTGAATGAAAATCATTCTTCTTCACTACCCCATCCCAACCTGCATGAATTGACATCCTTCCTCGAGCAATCCCATATGATAATTTAAAATCGGGAATTATTTCGTTGTGATTGGTCCGCAACAATGCAGTACCGGCAAGATGAAATTTAAAATGACCAAAAAACAAATCTGCATATGGAGTAAACAGGAAATTATTTAAGGTATGTTCATCGACATGAGCAAGCCTGGTTAAATCAGCTAAAATCTTTACACCGACAGGAAATTCATTGCTCCCGACACTAGTCCCCACTTCACCGCCAACCAAAAATGAATTTTCTCTTGAACCAAGGTTGTCCTTATCTGTAAGATATTCGATAAATGCTTTGTATCTAAGACTGTATTGAACTGAATCTATCCTTTCAACAGACAGATATCCGTCATAACGATTGAATATTCTTTTCAATGATTCCTCATTGGTTGGTATGGGTTCCGCTCCATAGAAATAATCCTTTTCTACATGCCCATCAAGGTATCCATCCAATTTTAAATTTTCATTGATGAGGTATGAGGCATTGAGCCTTCCCCTGCTGTCTGAAAATTTCTGTACCGGAATTTTTTTATTGTTGGCATTTAGATGTCTGAAATCAACGCCCCATTGAAAGGATTCATTTTGCAGATGATCATAGGAGAACAACCCCAGTAATGAATTGGGGCTACCATAGCCAACCTTAGCATACAGGGGATAGTACAAGGGTTTCTTTTCGCTGTTGATGGCAAGTGGTTTTATCTCCGGGCTTAGGTAGTCAATCGAAGGTGAAGGAGCCAGTAGTTTGTAATCATACCTTCTGACGGTGGAATCAATAGGCACAGGCTGTGGGATGATTCTGATCTTCTTCGTTTCTGTCAGCCGGACTTCAAAATCCTTTACGACTTCAATCTGACCAGTTGGCAATTCAGTCTGCGCTGTCAGTGTCAGAACAGTAAACGATAAAAGGAAACTAATTATATTTTTCATGCGGGTCTTAGTCTTTTTTAGGATTCTGTTGTAATTCAAGCGTATCACCACTTTCGGGCTTTATACGGCTCACGTTTTCCTCTTCCTGTTTGATTTTCTCCAGTTTCTCAGTAGCTTCTTTCATGATCACTTCATCTCCATCGAAATTTTCAAGGATGGCTTCAACAATAGCACGTGCATTGAGTAAGTCACCAGCGGCAAACTGAATATCAGACAATAGTAAAAGCGATTTAGCTACCCAGAATGGATAACCCACATTGGCCCTCGCTGCTTCTTCTGCAAGTTTGGCTGCAAGTTCATTCTCCCCTTTCTGTTGGTAAATCGAGGCTATTTGATATCGCGATTCTGCCGCCAGTTCAGCACTATTAATCCGAACGATCGCATTAAAGGCATTAAGTGCTGTATCCAGTTTATGTTCACTTTGGGCTGTGATCGCTGTATAATAATTGGCCAGTGCACGCACATCATCTGTTGCCCGGGGATGGTTTATAACTTTCGCAGACATTGCATACACATCAGCTGACTTCTTCAATTTGTACGCGCAACGCAATGCCCCAAGTGTTGCTTCATAGGATTTCTCTTCAGTGTCGGCCAATGGAATATAAGCCAGGTAGTGCTTATAGGCCCGGGACATATCCTGTGTTTGATTGTAGGATATCAATGCAGCCTTGTAAAGTGAGGTAGCATAATATGCACTTTGCCCCTGGTCTATGACCGTTTCATACCCGACCAAGGCTTCTTCATATCGTTTGAGGAGGGATAACGATTCTGCCCGAAGGTATTTTGCTTTTAGCGTATACAATCCGTTGGGTTGTTCCATCACATATTTCTGAAAGGACTCTACTGCCTTGGCATATTCCGCCTGGGCATAATGATTTTCAGCAACCGTATAAAGAATCGAATCTTTTGCAGAACCCGATACAGAATATCCAGGCATCGTTGCGGCAAAATCAAAAAACGCATCCGGCTTATCCATTTCGTTGACATAGATTTCCTGGATAGCGGCCATGGCTTCGCGTGATGTCTCCGGATCAGGATTATACTGAAAAACAGATTTGTAATATTTCAGTGATGCTTCAAACTGCCCGGTGTTATAGGACAACAGGCCAAGACGCAATAAAGCGGGAAGCAATAAGGTGCTTTTCTCTTTGTACTGGTTGACCAGTCGTTCATAGGATTGAATGGCTTTGGGTATTTGATTTTCATCCTGGTATGTATTTCCTACCTGGAATAAAGCATCATCGGCCCATAGTGATTCAGGTTTGTCTTTGGCCAGGGCTTCCAGCAATTTAATTTTTTCCTGTGGCTTCTTCTGCAAGCCTAATATGATTGCTTTCTGGTATTCAGCGTAATCCATTCCGGGGTACTTAGCTTGTATTGCCCGATCATAATATTGGTTGGCTTTATCATATTGATTCCGCTTGAAGGCACAATCTCCGGCACGCAAAATAGCATCAGGATAAACCTGGTTTTTGATAAGGTTCACCTGACCAGGTTCTGCAACAATCGAGGCAAGTCCCAGCACAGCATCATCAAAAAGTTTCTGCGCTTCTGTAAAATTGGAATTGCGTAAATAATTATACCCCTGGTTATACTTTGCTACAGGTATGCTTTGTTGCGGTGGGAACAAGGAAGATGGAGATGCTGCATCAAAATACAGGTTATACCATTTAATACTTTCATTGTAATTACCGTTGAAGTGAGCAAGCTCTCCTTTCCAGAAATAGGCACGGGCTTCAATGGATTTATCAACCGGTTGTTTAAGTGACTTGTCAAGTAACGTGAGTGCATCTGTCGTCTTCCCCTCCTGGATCAATTGTTCAGCCCTGTAGAGACAAACTTTCTGATAGGCTCCCTTTAGGGCAGGCGTAAGGGTCTTGATGGTCTCTAACTGTTCAATGGCCAGCGTATAGTCACTTGTGTTGGTCAGAATACCTGCAAGTGAATTTTGAGCATCTGTATATTCCGGACTGCCTGGGGCAATCGTTTGCAATACCCTTATGGCTTCAACATCATCTCCTGCTTCTGCACTCAACCGACCGTAATGAAAGGTGGCTTCACTGGTAATGGATGGAATATCCGTCATCTGCGATGCTTTCATCAGGCTGTTCCTTGCAGAGGTCTTGTCTCCGGTTTTAAGATAACATTGGCCCAGATAATAATTGGCATATTGCGATTTGATGCCTTCTTCATTTCTAATCTGGGACAGGATTGGTATTGCTTTTTCGAATTGTCCGGCATGATAATAGGCGATACCTAACTGGTAGAAATCATCCGTACGAAGCTTGTCAGAATTTTGTTCCACATACTCAAGGTGCGGAATAGCTGCTGCATAGTCCCCTATTTCAAAATAAGCCTGCCCGATTAATTGTCTGATCTCGGTCTTGTTTAATACAGAAGGATTGTTAATGGCTTGATTGCCGTACCCGATAACTTTTTGATACTCCTTCTGGCTGAAATGGATCTGCGTGATATAGTAAGGAATGTAATTTTTATACACTGCCGAAGCAGATACAAGTTCAAAACTTCGTATAGCCTCACTGTAGTTGATTTTAAAATACTGCGTCATCCCGTAATAATAGTTGCAGGGATAATAGTATTTGTCGCGGATGGCGCGGGTTTCATTGAATAATGCGGCCGCCTGATCAAATTCTTTCCTGACGAAGAGAACATACCCAAGTTTGAAATTGAGTTCGGATCGCTCCTCTGGTGAAAGAACTAAGCCATCTACCTGGCTGA
>JAGOIB010000134.1 GCA_017995875.1 Saprospiraceae bacterium | reverse complement strand
GGCCTTTAACCTTTAACCTTTTATCAGACAACTTCGTCCAGCCGGTCGATTGGCTTCAATGTTGTCATAACATATATTACTTTTGCGGCTTATATGAGTGTTATGCAGGAAATTGATCAGCCAGTAGATTATTCAGTCGCCGCTAAACTTGGCCTGACGAAAGATGAATTTGATAAGATTTGTACTGTTTTAGGCAGGACGCCAAACTTTACGGAAGTCAGTGTCTACAGTGTCATGTGGAGCGAACACTGCTCCTATAAAAACTCAATCAAATACCTCAAAACGCTACCCCGGGACGGTGGGCGCCTGTTGGTTGCTGCCGGAGAAGAAAATGCAGGCCTGATGGATATCGGTGATGGTTTAGCCTGTGCTTTCAAGATCGAATCCCATAACCACCCTTCTGCTATTGAGCCCTATCAGGGAGCAGCTACCGGTGTCGGGGGTATCCACAGAGATATATTCACTATGGGTGCGAGGCCAATCGCCGCGCTCAATTCATTGCGCTTTGGAGACCCTAATCATCCTCATATGAGGCATTTGATCAAAGGTGTGGTCAGTGGCATTGGCGATTATGGCAACTGTCTCGGAGTTCCAACAGTTGGCGGGGAGGTCTATTTCGATCCTTGTTACCAGCAGAATATTCTGGTCAATGCAATGTCGGTAGGCATAGTTAAGATCGGTGAGACGATATCTGCCTGCGCTGATGGTCCTGGTAATCCTGTCTTCATTGTAGGATCTGCGACAGGACGGGATGGTATTCATGGTGCTACGTTTGCCTCAGCAGACCTTACTGAAAATTCAGCGGAAGACTTACCTGCTGTCCAGGTGGGTGATCCTTTCCAGGAAAAGCTACTGCTTGAAGCCACCCTTGAGATCATTAAAACCGGAGCTGTTGTCGGAATGCAGGATATGGGTGCGGCAGGAATTACTTGTTCTACCTCGGAGATGAGTGCCAAATCAGGCACAGGCATGAGAATCAACCTCGATTTAGTACCTACCCGTCAATTGAATATGCATGCCTGGGAGATACTTCTATCTGAAAGTCAGGAACGCATGCTGGTGGTGGTCCATAAAGGAAGAGAAAAAGAGATCCTTGATATTTTTGAAAAATGGGACCTGGAGTGTGCACAAATTGGCGAAGTAACAGATACAGGCAGACTTGAATATTTCAGATATGGACATAAAGTTGCTGATGTTCCTGCTTTCTCCCTTGTGCTTGGCGGCGGTGCTCCAGTTTATGACAGGGAATATACCAGGCCGGCTTACATGGATGAGATCAAAACTTATGATCCACCAATACCAACCAATGAAGAGCTGGTTGCCATAGCCAAACAAATCAACAAGTCACCCAATATAGCTTCCAAGCGATGGATATATGAACAGTATGATCATACGGTCCGCACAGGTAATACCAATACGAATGATCCCGCTGATGCTACGATCATTCGTTTAAAGAATTCTGAAAAATCACTTGCTGTTACTGTTGATTGCAACAGTGCATACGTGCATGCTGATCCGTATATCGGTGCGATGATCGCGGTGTCAGAAGCAGCTCGCAATATCCGGTGCTCCGGAGGTGTTCCCCTCGGTGTAACCAATTGCCTCAATTTCGGCAACCCATATAACCCTGAGGTTTTTTACCAATTTGCAAATGCAATCAAAGGCATGGGTGAAGCGTGTAGAAAATATGATACTCCTGTCACCGGAGGAAATGTAAGTTTTTATAATCAGTCTGTCCTGAAGGACCGAACTGAACCTGTTTTTCCTACACCTACTATTGGAATGGTTGGTATCCTGGATAAAAAGGAATACGCCACAACACTTTCATTTAAAAATGAAGATGATGTCATCATATTAATAGGTGAATCCCCAACGAACGCAAACAGCTCGGTGTACATGCGTGAAATCCTGGGGCACCGTTTGACACCGGTTCCGGATTTCAATCTTGAGACGGAATACAAGTTGCACGAGGTCATTACCAAATTGATACATGAATCCCTGCTTGCCAGTGCGCATGATGTTTCTGAGGGCGGACTATTCACAACGCTGACTGAAAGCGCTATGGCAGGTTCATTGGGTTATAGTATTTCGATCCCTGAGGGGGACAGGAAAGACATCTTCTTGTTCAGCGAAAGCCAGGGCCGCGTAATCATAACTGTTAATAAGAAAAATTTAACAAGAACAGAAGATATACTAGCTAAACAAGAAATCCATTTTTTACGTTTAGGGACTGTTAGTCTGCCTGTTATGATAATTGATAATCACAGGTTTGGCAACGTGGCAGAATGGAAGAATGAGTATCAAAATGCCTTAACGAATATACTTGAACAATAAATTTCAACTTAATCAGTACCTATGAAAAATCTGACATTTGGTCTTTTTATCATTACGATTATCAGCATCGCATCCTGTGGTGCCATATCCTCAAAAGGAACCACTTTCAGCGGATCCATTTCTGATGGCCCAAACATGAAAGTCTATCTTGATAAAATAGGGCTCAACAATAATGTGGTTGTGCTTGGACAAGGAGACACTGATGCCAATGGTGATTTTAAGATGAAAATGGAAGAGACCCTTCAACCTGCCATTTACAGATTCAGGATTGGTGAAAGCAAACTCTACCTTATACTTGAAGATCTTCCTACAAATCTCATGGTCAAAGGGACTCTAGATGGTATTCGAACCAGTGATGTTACTGTTACAGGTTCAGAGAGTGCTAAGAATTTTATGGATGCCATGAATCTATTAGCCACTGGCAAGGTCACTGCCAATGATGCTGTAGATTATATTAATAACACTCCTTATCCTATGGCAGGATTGCAATTGGCGATGATGGCATTTGGCAACAGACCAGAATTTGCCAACGTTCACCGGTCTGCCCTTGCACTCCTGATTAAAAAATATCCTAATCATGAATATGTGGCTGAGTATAGTGCATTTGTTTCATCACTGGAACAAGCTGCCCAGCAAAGCCAGGCCAGTGAAGCTATCCAACCAGGAATGCCTGCACCAAATATCACACTTAAGAATCCTGATGGAAAAAACTATTCACTGGCGGATCTCAAGGGGAAAGTGGTACTGCTGGATTTCTGGGCCTCATGGTGCGGACCATGTCGTAAGGCAAATCCACACGTAGTGGAGATCTACAATAAGTACAAAGACAAAGGATTTACTGTATTCAGTGTGTCACTTGATGGGATAGACAACAGGTCGAAATCCAGATATCCTACCGATGTAGAATTCCAGGCAGGGCTTGAGCAATCAAAGAAAAATTGGTTAGCCGCAATCGAAAAAGATCAGTTAACCTGGCCATATCATGTTAGTGAGCTTACCAAATGGGATACCCAGGCAGCCCGACTCTATGGAGTATCGGGCATTCCGAAGACATTCCTTATCGATCGTGAAGGCAAGATTATCGCTGTCAATCCAAGGGAAACACTTGAGCAGGAATTGCTCAAGGTGCTTTAAAGCTATATTCAAAAGCAAATAAAAAAGGCAGGGTTTTAATCCTGCCTTTTTTTATGCGTATAGTAATCTTTGGGTGAGATTCTATGCTTTAGAATTTGACAATCTTGACGGTGATATCATGCTTCTTGGTCAATCTTTCTGCAAAAGCGAAGCTACCTGCGGGGGCAATAAGGATCAAACCGCCACCTTTGTTTTTACCAAGAATGCTGAGGAGTTTCCATTTGCTAACGGTCTTTTCGGCATCAGCTTCTTTCCTTACTACCTCAATATACCATCTGCCACCCCTCTTGAGGGCAGTAATATCAGGTACAAGTTTGTCTTCATTGTCTTTGTTACTCAGTCCTGATGGGGTCTCGTAACCTTCAATATTGGCCTTAACTTCGGAGTAACCGTTACGGTTAACCCAGGTAACCAATATCTTCTTTATTAGCTCGTCATCTTTACTCATAGGCAGTGCCAGAACTTCCATAAATGATCATTTGATAGGACATCGGGGGGGACAAATATAACAATTTGATTATCAGGGCAAAGTTTATCTCCTTAATTTCAGTAGAATTTGAAGGTTTGTTTGGCCCGAAAACATTCTGTGGAAATGGTCATCCAGCCCGGTAACGCCCTTTTTTAAGATGCCTCTCAGGGAAAAAATCCATTGGTACGAAAGAGCCAAGTCTAAAAAGGATAATTGCCCCCAATAGTATATTCTTTGCAAAATTGGATTAGTAAGAATATACAACTATCACATTTTAAAGCATTTAAACATAATAAATGCCCTGCTATACACCTTCTAAAGTTGCTTCAGGCGGTTTAGTCCACCTTTGAAATCAGTTATCAGGAGACGGTTTATCAGTTACCGTGCTTTCCCGATTTGGAAAAAATAACTGATGTGTTCTTACTCAGATTAGGTCCAAAAATAAATTTGAAGGAGGCACAAAAAAAAAGCCGCCCGAAGGCGGCTTTAAAAGACTATTACAATCTCACCCAATGTAATAATTTACTTAGTAGTCTCACCGGTAGCTGTGCCACCAGTAACAGCTGCCTTAACAGCAGTATGTAATGTTTCAACCTCAGCTGAAACAGAAGCCCAATTTTCTACGGTTGACTCAGCAACTTTAGTGCTTGCAGCCTGTAGATCAGCCTGGAACTTTTTGTAAGTTTCCAGTTGAGTAGTCAGGTCAGCCTTTACATCTTCTGATGCTGTGGTCAGGGCTGTCTCAATTTCTGTGATTTTTGATGCAACCATAGTTTGTAAACCTGTAAGGTTTTCAGTAACTGTGGTTTTAGTGGCTGCTAAAGCTTCAGCTGTAAGCGTTTCAGGAGCCGTTTCTGTGCTGGCAGTAGCTGCATCTTTGCAGGAAACCAATGCCAAAGCGAATAACATTGCGAAAGAAAAGAATTTAATGGTCTTCATAATTAAGTTGTTGTGAATAAAAGAGTTTGACTTTACATCAACCCACCGGAAACCTCTCCGTTTGATTGATACCGCAAAATAACGGCGGATTATTGGCTATGTTTCAAGCTTTTATAAATTATTAATAAATTCAGTAGATACCTTGATCGGGCTTTAAGGGAAAACCCTGATAAAATTTCTCATAGACGCATCGGTCGAGAAAACGATAGGATATAGTAGGTGCCGGAAAGGGCCTGAAGCCATGCAACAAACTGATCTAAAAGGAAATAAATCCCTTTAGATGGTCTTCAAGTGTCTTAAGGGTTGGCTCATGATTGATACGACCTCCTTCATCCATCAACTCACTCACCTTACTGATCGGAAGCAGTCTTGGATAAATGACTGATTTCAAATGAAGTAGTATGCCTGTCAGGTGGTCCATGCCACGAATATTACCGGACCTTCCGGTGGCAATGCCAATGAGCATCGATTTTTTTAGCTTAAAGGTTTCATCCCGTTTGCGGACAGAAAGGGCATCGATATACAATTTAAGAACTCCAGGGAAACTACCATTGTATTCTGGCAGGATCCAGATAAATTTTTCTGCTGGTATCATCCATTGATCTTGGGTGATTTTCAGTTTTTCAGGGAGGCTCTCAAGATCGTATGGGTTTGCCGAAAGAATATCCGACGGAAGATGTACCATGGATACATAGCCGATATCCCCTTTATACAACTCCCCTAATAGTTGACCTATATGCCTGGAGACGAACTCTGAATTGCTGTCAGGCCTGTTGGTCGCCTGTATGACTGTTATCATCCTGAAGTATGTATCGCGTGCTAATACAAGTATAAAGCACCAAATGTTCTGCCAATAGCCGTATTTTTGCGCCCCTGATAAAACAGGAAGTAGAATGCGGTTAGAAAGCTTGTACTTCTGACCATCAACTATTCAAATCAAGTTTACGCATTTTGGGAAAGATCATAGCCATTGCCAATCAGAAAGGAGGAGTCGGGAAGACCACGACGGCAATCAATATGGGTGCCTG
>JAGOIB010000133.1 GCA_017995875.1 Saprospiraceae bacterium | reverse complement strand
GATCGGCGCAGCCAATCCGTTATCCTCCACTTTAAAGGACACCAAATGGTGTCCTTTTTTTATTTGTAGAAATTTCCTGGGCTTTATGTAACAATGGTAAAATCCAAATCAGAAATACAATTGACCATTTCATTCCGCTAAATTTTTATTCAACAGTTCGCCTGTTGCGCTTTAAAATCAAGAGTCATTAGCGAGTGGGTATGATAAATCTCCCCGTTGCGACCTCCATATCTTTAGTAAAACATACAATGGTATATACTCCCGGATTCAGGCAAGCCAGCGATAGCTTGTTTTTAAAAAACCCATGCATTACGAGGGCACCGACGGAATTGTATATATCCATGTATTCGAATGTTTTCTCTTCATCGGTCAGTGTCCCTATGTGCAATTCCCCACTAGTTGGATTTGGATATAACGCGAGGGATTGATAACTACGCAATGTGCTTACACCAACAAGGCACTCCATACGTATGCTTTCCGGATCTGAACAATCTGTACCATTCGCCTGCACAATAACCGCTGCTCCAGGATTTTCCAATATTCCGCAAACAGATGCTACCGCGCATGAATGTAACGATGGATTTGTATAAAGCCAAAGATCATAGACTTGAGGACGTGTCATCGTCAGCTGCATGGGATCAACATTGGCTAATCCGTTCAGGCTGGAAAGATTATCATTGGCATTTATCCGAATACCTCCACCTATGGTGGTCAGGTTGGAAAGACCATCCAGATTGGTGAGATTAAAGTTGGTTGAAATCCGAAGGTTACCCCCCACTGTCCGGACATTGGACAAACTATCCAGACTGATGATTTCACCATGAGCACTCTCTTCAATGATTACATCTCCTTGTATAAAAGTACATTGAGGATATGCTATGCGAAAGCTATCGATTTGGGATTGTCGGCTCAAGGTTATGCCATCCGGAAGACATGCATACGGAAACTGACATTTCGTGAGAATATCAAGAGGGCTTTGACATCCGGGGAAATTGTTTTGAATGTGAACTTGCTTTTCCTTAACCTCCAGGATTTCACACATGATGTCAATTGAACAGTTTTTGAGGAAGGGATTATCCCGTATGATGATATCAAAACTGTCTGAAGGCGAATAGATACCTGATGGATCAAGGTTGCGCAATCCATGAAGGTCAGTCAGGTAGTACATTTCAGTTATAGTGAGTGGTCCGTGGATTGATTTCAGGTTGGATAAGGGATCCAGACTGGTGAGGACGAGAGATCGTAAGGTCAACCCTCCTTCGCAGGATTCAAGTTGTTCGAGACCATGTAGGGAATCCAGTTGCGTACCCACAAGTTCCAGTTTGCCTCCTATATGCCGCAGACTGTCCAATCCGGATAAATCAATAAGGTCAGGACCGGATAACACAAGAAGATTGCCTTCAATAGTTGTGATGCCTAGCCATGAGGGCAAGTGCGCTAAACGCCAGTTTGAAATGAATTCGCAATCACCATTGATTTGCTTCAGGTTTCCAAACCCTGAAATAGTTTGAATGAACCTATGCTCTTCAAGCCTTATGCCTCCAACATATTGAAGATTACCAAATCCTGAAATGGAAATCAATTTGTCATTATAATGCATGTAGAGTCGGCCACCAATGAAATCCAGATTGTTGATGCCGTCCAAGGTATCAATCCTGGAATGCTGCAATTCAAAGTCACCTCCGATGCTATCGAGTTGGTTCAAACCAGAAATATCCTGCAGGCTTTCATTCCGGTTTAAAAAGAGGCTGCCACCAATTTTCTGCAGCGACAGCAACCCATCAACATTATCTAAATTCTCATTTCCATTAATCCTGCAATCACCCTGCACGGTATGCAGCTGCTCCAGGCCAGTAAGCTGTCGAAGTGAATCATTTCTTTCAATAATCAGATCTCCGGCAACTTCCGAGATGAAACCAAAGTTTGTCAGATCCCTTAATTTGTCATTGTCTGAGATGTCTACAGTCCCCCCTATCCGGATCAATGATATCAATCCACTAACACTGCGGAGGCTGTCATTTCCACGAATCGATAAATCTCTCTCTATCACGGCCAATGCAGTCATTCCATCAAAATCTTCAATCCCTGTATTGGTTAGAAAAAAACTGCCTGCAAATTGCAATTTCGCCAGGCCCGATACATCACGTAGAAATGGTGAACTGGAAATACTCAAGGTCCCGGTAACCGTGTCAAGTTGAGGTGCCACTTCATAATATTGCATCATTGAATTATAAATCCTAAAATTTCCTGTTACCTGGTGCAGGCTATCCAGACCTATAATCCGGGGGAAATCCTCTAATTCAATATGGTGTGCCACCTTCAATCCATTCAATCCACGCACATCCTGCAATAACAGGTTGCGCTCAATAATAAGTGTGTCAATATTGGCTACCTTCTCAAGCCCTGTAACATCCAGGAGTGAATCATTATTGATAATAGAAAGATCATCCTCAATCCATTCCAGATGAGACAAACCCTGAATACTGGTCAACAAAGCATTGTGCTTTATGACCAGTGAGCCACCAATGCCATAAACGTTGTACAAACTATCCAGGTTTCGGATAATACCGTCACTGGTTATGATAAAGACATCTCCTTCAATCTCATGACAATCGGGATACTTTACCGGAAAGCTGTCAATCGATCCCTGACTACCAAATTGAATATCTGTCGAAGGACAACCCTGACCATGCACACCATCATAAATGAAGTAACACAATAGATAGAGCAGCAGGATACGGAGATTACACATTTACTATTCGATTTATGAAGCTTTAAAATTCCCTTTCTTTCCTTAGAATTTCAGGTTTCCAAATGTACAAAAATGAAAATGATTACTTTTTAAGCGGTAAACTCTTTAAAAAGCCTGAAAGTACACATCCAAAGAAATCATATAATCTTTTGAAGTACGATCTACTGTTTTTCTTACATGGTCAAACTAAAAGAGAATTGTCTTGTTATTTATGAAAAACCCAAACCCATCATGAAAGCAATCTGGTCAGGATCCATCGGCTTCGGCCTCGTCAATATCCCGGTTAAAATCTATTCCGCCGTCCTGGACAGTCGTTTGGAATTGGATATGCTGGATCGAAAGACACATAGCCGCATTCATTTCAAACGCGTCAGTGAAAAAACCGGAAAAGAAATCCCCTGGGAACAAATCACCAAAGGCTTTCTCTATAAGGATGCATATGTCATTCTCGAACCCGAAGATTTCGACGCTGCCAGCCCGAAAAAAACAAAGATCATCGAGATCGAATCCTTTGTCGACCAACATGAAATCGATGACATCTATTTTGAAACACCCTATATCCTTGCACCTGCCAAAGGAGGAGAAAAGGCTTACATACTTCTTTTAAAAGCATTGGAAAAATCAAAGAAGGTCGGTCTTAGCCGTTTTGTTATGCGCTCCCAGGAACACCTTTCAGTCATCCGACCAAAAGACAATTATCTGCTCCTTCAGCAACTTCGCTTTGAAGAAGAATTACGTTCACCAAAAGATATCAACCTTCCTTCTGCCATTAAACTTTCAACGACAGAAATAAATATGGCGATGCAACTCATCAAGCAGCACACCACGAAATTTGATATTTCGAAGTTTGAAGATGAGTATAAGAAGGAACTCATGAAAATCATCAGGAAAAAATCTACAGGTAAAAAAATAACACCGAGCAAGCTCGAAGTTGTTTATACACGCAAGGATGATCTTTTTGATCAGCTCAAAGCAAGTTTAAAGAAGCCTTCTCCTCCTAAAAAGAAAGCCGTATGAGCCTCGTACGCTATAAAGAAAAACGGGATTTCAAGAAAACCTCCGAACCAAAAGGAGGCAAATCAAATGCAGATTCCCTGATCTTCGTCATACAAAAACACGCCGCCAGCCGATTGCATTATGATCTTCGATTACAAATGGAGGGCGTATTTAAAAGCTGGGCAGTACCTAAAGGTCCGTCCACTGATCCATCTGTAAAACGATTAGCGATGATGGTAGAAGATCATCCATATAGCTACAAGGACTTTGAAGGCCTTATCCCCGAAGGAAACTACGGAGCAGGCACTGTCATTGTCTGGGACCAGGGTACCTACCAACCGATTGAAGAATTCAAAACTAAAAAAGAACAGGAAAAACATCTGCTCAAACAATTGAAGGCAGGCTCACTAAAAGTTGTTTTTCATGGCAAAAAGATGAAAGGGGAATGGGCATTAGTCCATACGAAACAATCCGAGAATTCATGGCTGTTGATCAAGCACAAAGACAAGTATGCATCCTCAGCAGATATTACCACCAAAGATAAATCTGTGATTTCCGGCAAAACGTTAGCTCAAATTGAAAAAGCTATGGGCAAAACGAAGGAAATTCCGGAGACGTCTAAGAAAAATGAAGTTGCAATAAAAGTGACATCTAAAAAATCTGTAGCAAAAAAAACTGCGCCTAAGAAAACAACGAATTCATCCGTCAAAAAAAAAGTCCCGGCCTGATTAAATTTCCAGACGGCGCTGTGGCTGCAACTTTTCCCAAAACGTTTCAACCCATGCTTGCTACCCTTTCATCAGTAGCAGATCATCAGGGAATGATTTATGAATTTAAATGGGATGGTTATCGAGCTATCACCATGAAGAATGGAAGAGACCTCCAGCTTCTCTCAAGAAATAATAAATCATACAATTCCAAATTCTACCCGATTTACAACGCCCTTCAAAACCTGGCGTTCGATGCTATCATCGATGGAGAAATCGTTGTCATTGATGAGCATGGCAAACCCGTATTCGGTGCCTTGCAAAACTGGCGCAGTGAAGCGGATGGACAACTTGTGTATTATGTGTTTGACCTGATGTGGTATGAAGGGCATGACCTTACACAAGTGCCCCTGGTAAAAAGACGTGCAATGCTGGCTACTCTTTTTCCTGAAGACAATCCATTTATTCGTTTCAGCCAATCGCTTGATGCCAATCCGGAAAAACTCATGCAGGCTGTTAAGAAAATGGGAATGGAAGGAATCATGGCAAAGAAAGAAGACAGCTTATATTATCCAGGGGTCCGAACAAGAGAATGGTTGAAGATGAAAGCTTCTATTCGTCATGAAGTCGTAATTGGCGGGTTTACCCAAAATGATGGAACCTCGAAATCGTTCAGCTCCTTGCTCGTAGGTGTACATAAGAAAGGCAAACTGGAATACATTGGGAAAGTAGGAACAGGATTTTCGGTCGCGACGCAAAAAGGAATTTTAAAACAAATGATGCCTTTGGCCCGAAAAACCAATCCGTTTTCAGCACCGATTGATGTGAATAAACCATCCCGGTTTCAACCAGGGCCCTTGAATGCAAAGGTTACATGGCTAAAGCCTGAGCTCGTTGCAGAAATAACCTACGCCGAACTCACGGATGACGGAGTAATGCGTCATCCATCTTTCGTAGGAATGCGGGAAGATAAAAAAGCTAGTCAGGTGGTCGAAGAAATAAAGGATGACAGCGCCATTTCTAAAAATCAATATTTAAAAAAAGCGATCATGGCAGATTCCGCAATTTCTACAAAAACACTTTTGAATCCAACAGATAATTCCCAATCAAAAAAGGTGAATGGAAAGGAATTAAAATTTTCGAACGTTCAAAAATTGTATTGGAAAAAAGAAAAGATTACCAAAGGCGACCTGATCAATTATTATCATCAGGTGGCCCCAATGATGTTGCCCTACCTCATTGGTCGACCCCAATCCTTAAACCGCTATCCGGATGGATGGGATGGTAAAAGCTTTTATCAGAAAGATGTGACAGGTAAAGTGCCCGAATGGATGACAACGTTTCCTTACAGAAGTGCGGAAGAGGCCATAGACAAAGAATATCTCGTCGTCGAAGATGAAGCCAGTTTGCTCTACATGGTCAACATGGGGTGCATTGAAATAAATCCATGGAGCAGCAC
>JAGOIB010000023.1:14414-22438 GCA_017995875.1 Saprospiraceae bacterium | reverse complement strand
GCCTCAGCCTTCGCCTTATTCAATCCCCAACGTCTTCATTGCCTTGAAAGACGCATTTTGCTCCGCGCTCTTCTTATTGAAATCTTCGCCGGTGGCGATTTCTTTTCCATCCAAAAATACAGCGATCCTAAATCGGTCGCGGTTTTCCATCTTAAATCGCTCCAGGACGCGGTAATCTATTTCACTACCGTTTTTCTGGCAAAATTCGAGGAGCTGGCTTTTGTAATTATCGTCCTGCTCTTCGAGGTCCTGGATATTGAGATGGCGACGAAGGATTTTATTGATGACAATACGCTTGGTAGCGTCAAATCCTTTCTCAAGATAGATCGCACCGACGAGAGCCTCTAATGCATTTCCCTTCATCGATTCGCTGAGGCGGGTATCATTGTTTTCCTGCAACACGACATCTATGCCCATATCATCCGCAATACGGTTGAGGGTCTTTCGCTTGACAATCTTTGACCGCATCTTGGTCAGAAAGCCTTCATCGCTGTTAGGATATTTCTGAAATAAATATTCTGCAACAATCGTACTGAGGACAGAATCACCAAGGTATTCGAGCCTTTCATTGCTGGTGACGGTGTGCAGTTTTGGATCTACGGCTGACTTGTGACTGAAAGCCTGTATGAAAATCTGAAGATTACTGGGCGTGAAACCAACAATGCCTGCAATGCTGCGGGCAAATTGCCTGTCTGAAGAGAGATAATGATTATAGAATTTCCTGATCACAAAATATCGCCTAGTAGAGTATCACACTTGACCAAAGATAAGAGATGTATTGTGACCTCCAAACCCAAACCCATTACTCATCACAGCTTTAACATCTCGTTGTTGTGCTTCATTGAACGTGAAATTGAGCTTAGCATCAATTTCAGGATCAAGTTCAAAATGGTTGATCGTGGGGGGAATAAAATTATGATTGAGGGCAAGAATAGATGCAATCGCTTCTATCGCGCCTGCAGCCCCAAGCAAATGGCCAGTCATGGATTTTGTTGAACTGATATTCAATTTATAAGCATCATCACCGAAAACAGATTGGATAGCTCTTGTTTCAGCGACATCGCCTAATGGGGTAGAAGTGCCATGCACATTGATATAATCTATTTGGCTCGTATTGAGCCCTGCTTCTTTCAGAGCAAACTGCATGCAATGAATCACTCCACTACCTGTTGGTTCAGGAGCAGTAATATGATAAGCATCTGCATTCATTCCGGAACCAAGCAATTCAGCATAGATCTTTGCTCCCCTGGCTTTAGCAGATTCGTAAGACTCCAGTATTAAGCTACCTGCACCTTCGCCGAGTACAAAACCGTCTCTATCCTTATCAAATGGCCTGGAGGCAGTCAGTGGATCATCATTACGCGTAGAAAGGGCTTTCATGCTTGAAAAGCCACCGATTCCAGCCCGGGTGACAGCTGCTTCAGACCCTCCGCAAACAACCATGTCAACGCGTCCCAATCGTATGTTGTCAGCCCCGATGATCAAGGCATGATTGGCTGATGCACAAGCGGATACAGTTGCAAAGTTGACGCCTGAAAAACCGTATTTGATACTTATATGCCCGGCGGCTATGTTAGAAATCAGTTTAGGGATCAGGAAAGGGCTATACTTAGGCACACCAACAGCTCTTCCTGCACTTTCAATTTCTTCCTCAAATGTGGTAAAACCGCCAATACCGCTACCCCAAATGACACCTACTCTGGATTTGTCAACTGTTTCAAGATTAATACCGCAGTCAAGGATGGCTTGTTCGGCTACAACCATGGCATACTGAGCATAAGGGTCTATCCGTCTTGCTTCTTTCTTTTCAAGGAAATCCTCTGCATTGAAATTTTTAACCTCACAGGCAAAATTTGTCCTGAACCCGTCTGCATTGAACCTGGTGATCTTTGCAGCCCCACTCACGCCTGATTGAAGTCCTTCAAGGAAAGTGGAAATCGTATTCCCTATCGGGGTCAAAGCGCCTATTCCGGTAATTACTACTCTTTTGGACATATGTTAATGCTTGTATTAATGATGTCTGATCTGCACAATTGATTTTAGCTGGAGGATTGAACCAATTTTCACAAACCCTGATCCTTGAAGATATTTCTTTTGGAGGGGGAAACCGTAATAAAGTCAATCAACCACAAAAATGGAATCTCAAAATATACTATTTGGAGTAGACTCAGTGCTTCTATAAACATCCTCTGCACGATAAAGTTACATCAGAAAGTATATCAAAGAAGACCTAAATGGGTTCCGTTGGAGCTAAAATAAAACATCCACAGAGAAGCGTTACTTCCTCTGTGGATCAATAAAAGTTCACCTGAAGGGTACCGTATTAAGCGGATACCTGAGACTCCAGATATTCTATAGCATGGCCAACGGTCTGGATATTTTCAGCTTGTTCATCCGGAATAGAGATGTCAAATTCTTTCTCAAATTCCATAATAAGCTCAACAGTATCCAGTGAATCTGCTCCCAGGTCATTAGTGAAGCTTGCCTCTGAAGTAACTTCAGACTCGTCAACGCCTAACTTGTCAACGATGATTTTCTTCACTCTTTCAGCAATGTCTGACATAATAGTTGTGTTTGATTAAGGTTGCAAATGTAAATAAAGAATTGACTTTTCGGCCAAAAGTACCGGATCTAATTCAGGAACTTTGGGTGTAGGATTCTTCCTACATAAAAGTAAATCCACCTTTCCGGATTATGATAGATTTCTGACAAAATTTTATCCTGTTCCCGGGTAAGTTGCACGAACAAAAGGGAGGTTATAGCTTCGCAGCTCAAATTTTTGAGAATCAGACCAATAGTATATGTCCAATTTGTCCCATCAGAATACGAAAATTGTCGCCACGGTCGGCCCTGCATGCTCCAGTTATGAGCAATTGCTGGCCCTGACAAAGGAAGGCGTTCACATATTCAGGCTTAATTTTTCCCATGGTACCCATGAAGAACACAGGGATGTCATCGAATCTATCACGAGGATCAATAAGGAATACAATTATCATGTAGGCATCATTGCGGACCTCCAGGGTCCTAAGATCAGGATCGGAAACATCGAAGAAAAGGAAGTACTCCTGGAGAATGGTAAAGAAATCATCTTTACCACCGTAAAATGTCCCGGAACAGCTGAACGTGTGTATATTACATATGAAAATTTTCCTAAAGAAGTCAGGGCAGGTGAGCGTATCCTGCTCGACGATGGCAAGCTGGTCCTTGAGGTTTTAGCGACCGACAGACAGCGGGAAGTAAGATTAAAAATCATCCACGGCGGAAAATTGAGTTCCAAAAAAGGGGTAAATCTTCCGGATACGGCATTATCCATTTCAGCAATAACAGAAAAGGACCATGCGGACCTGGATTTTATCCTCACCCAGCCGGTCAACTGGATAGCCCTGTCTTTTGTACGAAAAGCTGAAGATATCGTTGAATTACAGGAGCTTATAGATGCAGCCAAACACCCGGCCAAAACTATAGCCAAGATTGAAAAGCCTGAAGCTGTACGGAATATCCGGAAGATCGTCAAGCAGGCAAATGCGATCATGATCGCCCGGGGTGACCTGGCAGTAGAAGTTGCCATGGAAAAACTCCCCACCATCCAAAAAGATATCATCAAGCTCTGCATCGAGCGGTCACGCCCGGTGATTGTCGCCACACAGTTGATGGATTCGATGATTAATAATCCAAGTCCTACCAGGGCTGAGATCACCGATGTGGCCAACGCGGTTCTGGATGGAACCGATGCTGTCATGCTGAGTGCTGAAACGTCCGTAGGTAAGCATCCGGTGCTGGTGGTTACGGCTATGAATAAAATCATTGCCGAGGCGGAAAAGCATTATTCCCCTAGCGTTCAGTTCTCAGTGCCTTCTCCTAAATCAAGGACCTTCTGGTCAGATACAGTATGTTATCATGCAGCCCGTATGGCACAGGATGTGGACGCCAAGGCAATTATTGGTATGACCACTTCAGGGTTTACGGCTTTTAAGATTTCGTCCTACCGGCCGATTCATAGCAAGATATATGTCTTTTCAGATCAGCATGATATCCTCAATACACTCAATCTCGTTTGGGGCGTGAAATCGTTTTTCTATGATAAATTTTCATCGACCGACGAAACAATCTATGATGTAGTCAAAATCTTACTGGAAGCCGGTGAGGTAAGCCAGGGTGATATCATCATCAATACAGGAAGTATGCCTATGCATAAGCGGTACAGAACCAATATGCTCAAACTCACGTTAGTGGACTGAAACTGACAGGTCAATACCGAAAGGCGAATTTTTTCGTTTTTGATCTGCCGGTTTATCAATTATTCATCTGGATGAATTTCGTTTTGCGGTTTCATACAACTTATGTCTTCATGCTTACCTGGGTGTTGCTGTGCAGCACCTCTATTAGCCTGTTTAGCCAGACCAGGCCTACCTCAGAACAGGTAAACATCGAACGTAAACTCATAGATGGTAAAAAGTACACCATGCTGGGTGAGTATGATAAAGCAGAAGCATTGTTCAGGGCAGTTCTTGCTGAAGATGTTCAGAACAGTGTGGCCTGTTATGAATTGTCCAGAACACTTTCAGCTTCGGGTAGGGAAAGCGAGGCACTGACCTATATCCAGAAGGCCATCCGGATAGATCCGGAAAATGAATGGTATCTGCTGATGGAAGCTGATATACATGAAAAGACCGGTGATTTGCATGCGACAATGGCGATGTATGACCGGCTTATCGCCCTCAAACCTGACAAAGGTTATTTCTATGAGATGCAAATTAGTTTTTGCAAGAAAACCGGAGAGCAGGAACGTCTTCTGAAATTGCTTGATGGCTATGAAGAACTAAGAGGTGTCAACGAAGCCATTACCAGGACAAGATTTGAAACCCTTGATGCGATGGGTCGTACCGACGAAGCATTAGCGGCCTTGAAAAAACTTACAGATGCATTTCCATTCAATACAGACTATAAATTTTTAAGTGCGTCCTATGCCAAAAAAATAGGGCAAGAGGAAAAGGCAAAGCAATATTATAAAGACATACTGGCCATTGATCCTGAAAACTCAAGAGCAAAACTTGCTATGGCAAGTTCTGAGAAAATTGAAGGCGATGATATTGGTTATTTGGAGTCAATATCACCCGTCATCACCAATCCGGGGGTAGAAATCGATGTAAAACTTCGGGAGCTGATTCCCTATGTGATAGACTTGTCCACTACTAAAGATTCAGTGATGGGCCAGACATTACTGGGCCTCATTCAGCAATTGGTCAAAACACATCCTAATGAAGCCAAATCGTATGCTATCCAGGGTGATGTATTATCTATCATGGGGAATGAAAAGGAAGCCATTGATTCATACTCGAAATCTACATCCTTAAATGGTAGTGTGTATGCCGTGTGGGAGCAGTTATTGACATTACTGATGACAACGAGGTCATATGATGAATTGATCAAACAGGCGCAATTAGCAATAGATAATTTTCCAAACCAGGCCTACCTCTATTATGCTGCAGGATTTGGTATGTATAAAAAAGAACAATATGACAAGGCGATTGGAATGCTTAATGAAGCGCTCATCATGACCGGCCGCAATGCTGTCCAGAAAATAAGTGTGTACAACATACTTGGTTTGACGTATGATGAATTAGGCGACCTTGAAAAATCATCCCTTGCATTTGAATCTGCCTTGAGCATAGATCCGAAAAGTGCGGAGACGCTGGCGCATTATAGCCTGATGCTGAGCCGTCGTATTGCAGCAAGTGAAAAGGCGATGGACATGACTCAGAAAGTCATCAACCAGGGCAAGCAACCACCGATGATCCATGAGATCCTGGCGCAGGTGTTTTACAATCAGAAAAAATACAAGGAAGCTTATTCTTCTATCCAGCAGGTTCTACAGGCAGATCCTTACGGTGATACGTATAACCTCGCCGGAGATATATCGATCAAACTCGGAAATACAGAAGAGGCTGTGAATATGTGGCAGTTGGCCCTGGACAATGGATGTACGGATACACAACTAAAAAGTAAAATAGCAGAACACAAGTCACAATAAGTCATGGAGCACTGTAACAATTACAGCTGTTCCTTTGTCTTATGCATGACAACTCTATGAAGATACCATCAGTATATATTGCACTAGTACTCATTTTGGCTTTCACTTCCTGTGTTAGCAAAAAGAACCTGACGGGTGGGACGACTGTCTCTGAAATACCGTTGACGCCTGAGATGGCTGCTATGATGAACAAGGTCAGGGCTACACAATTGCCCTACAAATGGTTTGCGGCGTCGGGCATTGGGAGAATTGATTGGGACGGCCAGCGTCTGAGTGGACGTATCAATGTGCGTATTCTTCACGATAGCATCATTTGGGTCCAGGTGCAGAAACTTGGGTTTGAAGTAGGCAGGATGCTCATCAGGCCTGATTCAGCTTTCTTTATCAACCGGTTTGAAAGGACCTATGCGAGTTATGGTACCAGGGAGTTTTTGAAGGAGTATAATGTGCCCGTCGATTTTGATATGTTTTCGAGGGTCTTTACGGCAGGTGCCTATGTGCCTCCGGCGATCAGGCTGTCTGAGATCGAGGATGATGGTTCCGTTTTTCTACAATCTGAGTCCGGGATGAGGGCAAGGCATTGGTTTGACGCATCTTCCTTTCTGGTCCGGTCCATGATTACCGATCCGATGGCGCGCGAATGGGAGTCTGTCTATGCTGATTACAAAAAGACCAATTCCGGTCAGGCTTTCCCATATACGAGGTCCAATACCATCATCATCGAAGGCCAGCCAAATGTATTTGACCTGGAATACAGTGAAATGCAGATAGATATTCCCCAGGAATTTCCTTTTTCCATACCTTCACATTATGAAAAAATATAATGTGTCAGGAAAATTCTTTCTAACACTAGGTTTTGTATTCTTTACCCTGCTATGTTCAGGCCAGAAGGATCGTAAAGATCTGGAAGCCCAGCGAAAAGCGTTGGAGAGCCAGATCAAGAGTACTACGGATATCCTGGCAAAGACCCAAAAGAATAAGACCAAATCCCTCCAGCAACTAAAGGCGCTCAATGCCCAGATCCGCCAGCGGCAGGAACTCCTTGAATCGATCAATGAAGAACTAAAGCACGTAGACAAGGAAGCAGCCCAGCAGGAAAAAAATAAAACAGAAGCAGAGAAGGCTATTCATCAATTAGACAACAGGCTTTCTCACGCGCTTCGCACCGCCTATATCCGAAGTCAGCTTCAACCTGCATGGATTTATCTCCTTAGTGCACAATCTATCAGTCAGGCGCTCACCAGATGGGTCTATCTGCGGCAATACAAAAGTTTCATTCAAATCCAGATGCAATTGCTCGCCGAGAAAAGAGAAAAGCATAAGGCGATCATCATGGAACTGGAAGAAAACAAAAAAGTAAAAACGATCCTCTTTACTGAAGAAGAGCAACATAAAAAGGAAATCCAGGATGAGCAGAAATCACAACAGGCCCTGGTGAATGATCTCGGTAAAAAAGAGAAAAAATTAAAATCGGAACTGGCCGATACCCAGGCGAAAAAGAAAAAACTGGATGATGAAATATCACGTCTTATTCGTGAAGAAGGTAATAAGATGACCAGTTCAGGATTGAAGGCTGCTCCGGAAACAAAAGCACTCAATGAACAATTTGCTGTCAACAAAGGAAAGTTGCCCTGGCCCGTGAGTAAAGGGTTGATCACAGATCGATTTGGTGAACACGCGCACCCTGTCCTCAAAGGCATAGTGGTTCAAAACAACGGTATTGACATCCAGGCTGAAGCAAAGGCGGCTGTAAAAAGTTTATTCAATGGCACCGTTGCTTCCGTGACTAAAATTCCAGGCTATGATTACATGGTCATGGTGAGACATGGATTGTATTTCACGGTATATTCCAAAATAGTAAGTGTCAGCGTTAAGAAAGGTGATTCAGTTACAACAGGACAGTTGCTTGGCTACCTTGGCACTGAAGAGCCGGAACTTCACCTTGAGATCTGGCAGGATAAGACGAAGCTCAATCCGGAGACGTGGCTTGCGA
>JAGOIB010000023.1:9468-14314 GCA_017995875.1 Saprospiraceae bacterium | reverse complement strand
GTCAACGAATACCTTGATGAGCTCGATTTCCTGGCACAGACTGCCGGTGCAGAGACGGTCAAGCGTTTTACACAGAAGATGGCGCACCCAGATTCCAAGACATTTATCGGAAGTGGCAAGGTGCAGGAAATCGGAAAGTATATAGCAGATCACAACATTGACCTGGCCATATTTGATGATGACCTCACCGGTAAGCAAACGAATATACTCGAAGAAGAATGGAAGATCAAGATTGTCGACCGCACGAGTCTCATCCTGGATATTTTTGCCGCGAGGGCGCAAACCGCACAAGCGCGCAATCAGGTCGAACTCGCACAGCTTCAGTATTTATTGCCACGACTGAGAGGCCTCTGGTCTCACCTTGAACGTCAGCGTGGAGGTATCGGTATGCGCGGACCGGGTGAGCAGGAGATAGAAACAGACCGTCGTATCGTCAGGGAGAAAATTTCTTTTCTCAAAAAGAAACTGGAGAAAATAGATCAGCAAAGTATCACCCAACGAAAAGGAAGAGGCGAACTCATTCGCGTTTCACTTATAGGATATACCAACGTTGGGAAATCAACCCTGATGAATGTATTGAGCAAAAGTGATGTGTTTGCTGAAAATAAATTGTTTGCCACGCTTGATACCACAGTACGTAAAATCGTGTTTGGAACAATGCCTTTGCTGCTGAGTGATACTGTTGGATTTATCCGAAAACTTCCTCATCACCTTGTGGAGAGTTTTAAATCAACACTGGATGAAGTGCGTGAAGCTGATATTCTGCTTCATGTGGTAGATATCTCACATCCGCAATATGAGGATCATATCCACGCAGTCCATCAGACCTTGCAGGAAATCAAGATCGAAGAGAAGCCGACGATCATGGTGCTCAACAAGATTGACCTTTATCGAAAAGACCACTATGATGCGTTTCTCGAGGATACTATCAAAGTGCAGATCGAAGAAGAAATTCAGGATCGGCTCAGGCATGAATACAACTTGGAGACTGTAATGATTTCAGCTGCTACCGGAGAGAATATCAATATACTCCGGGAGATGCTGATCAAGGCAGTTAGTGATGCTTATGCAGTCCGTTATCCCTATCGTCCAAAAGAATGGTAAATCAACGTTATGCCTGAAACATTTACCCCCGATGGTGTGATCATGCAGAAATATGCTGATCTCCTTTTGCATTATTGCCTGCAAGTGAAAGAAGGACAACGATTGTTCGTGTCCAGTACATTTCTGGCTGAACCATTACTACTTGAAATACATCGGGAAGCAACCAAGTCTGGAGTGGCTGTTGATTATGATCTTGGTTTCAGAGATAAAGCATTTGTGTACTGGCTTGAGGCGAAAGGGCCGGTGCTGGATATGGAATCAGCGTTCCATGCATATGCCATGGAGCACTATGATGCATACCTCGCAATTCGAGCACCCTATGATCTGCACGAAGATCTTCCTGCTACTTCAGAGCAAAAGAAAAGAAGGGCAGCAGCCGGTGCAAAAGCAAATCAGTTTTATTTCAAGCGAACAGCGGATGGGAGTATGGTGCGTAGTTTATGTCAGTATCCGACGAAAGCTTCTGCGGATGCCGCCGGGATGACACTCCATGAATACGCAACATTTGTATTGAATGCCTGTCGTCTCGATGAAGACGATCCGGTTCAGGCATGGCTGGAAGTAAGAAAAGTGCAACAGAAATATGTTGATTTTCTCAATACCTGTGATGTGATCAGTTATAAAAATGAAAAGACAGATATTCGTTTTTCTGTCAAGGGCCGCACATGGATCAATAGTGATGGGCGGGCTAATATGCCATCTGGTGAAGTGTTTACCGGACCGGTAGAAGATAGTGTTAATGGTGTAGTTCACTTTGATTTCCCATCAGTGTATGGTGGACATGATGTGAAAGGAATCACACTGACTGTGGAAAAGGGTCGCATCGTGCAGTGGGAAGCAGAAGAAGGAAGAAAAATATTGGATGAAGTATTTGCCATAGATGGCGCAAGATATTTTGGTGAGGTGGCCATCGGTACGAATTATCGAATTCAGCGTGCTACCCGTAATATACTGTTTGATGAAAAAATCGGAGGCAGCATCCACATGGCGGTCGGACAATCCTATCTGCAGTCAGGCGGCAAGAATCAATCTTCTGTGCATTGGGATATGATCTCTGATATGAAGAAGGGTGGTGAGATCATCGCTGACGGAGAATTGATCTATAAGGATGGATATTTTCTGGAAGAAAAACTCGGATAAATTTACGATTTACGATTTACGATTTTCCCCCTAGCCCCCAATTCAGAGTGTGTGTGGGAGTCTGTGTGAGTGTGAAATTCATTTGCGATGTATTATTAGTCACTACAAAACTTATAGCTGACGGCTGATAGCTATTTCGTTTAGACTATAGACGTCAGACGCGCAGACGTCAGACTCATGACACAACCCATCGCTATTTGAAGTTTTCGAACTTCAAATCAATATGCCAAATTTGTGTTCTTCGGATAATCAGTGAAAGGCGGTTTGTAACCGCCAGGTAATATTATCCACTCACACCGCTGTTAGGCGTAGATTGAATCTACGCCTGCGTACGACAGATCAAAGAAATCTTGTTCATAGCAGTATCATGTAAGTCGTCTCCTGACGACAGGTAGTATTTTTCACCCATGACTCAAACTCACACCTCTCACGTTCCTTTGGTCGCCGAAGCCTTTGAATGAGAATAAGATTCCATTCAAAGTGCGTAGGAGACTCACGCTCTCACATTCTCACGAATTGTGTTGGAATAATCTTTGCATCATTACAAGTTCATTATTTTTGGCGGCTGCCGACAGAAATGCGTATTATATAAGTATCTGTTTTTCAAATGCTTATATGTTTACCCGGACGGTATTGCGGTGAGAAGAATAAATAAACGACATTGGGCATCGTACGTCCGTTCAAAAAACATAGTTAAAGTCTAAAAGATATGAGTGCAGAATCTAAAGTAAAAGAAGTCAATATTGATCTTGATATAGCGCAGAACGCGCACATTCATCATATTAAGGTGATCGCCGACAAACTTGGCATCCATGCTGATGACCTGGAATATTATGGTAAGTATAAATCCAAGTTGCCTCTTCATCTTATCAATGAAGAGAAAATAGAAAGCAGCAATCTCATCCTTGTTTCCGCCATTAACCCTACACCGGCGGGTGAAGGGAAAACGACTGTATCTATTGGTCTTACGGATGGCCTGAATAAAATCGGCAAGAAGGCAATGGTGGCTTTGAGAGAACCTTCCCTTGGACCGGTGTTTGGAATGAAAGGAGGAGCTGCGGGCGGCGGATATTCACAGGTGATTCCAATGACGGATATCAACCTGCATTTCACAGGTGATTTTGGGGCGATTGAAAAGGCGAACAACCTGCTTGCAGCCCTTATTGACAATAAGCTTCATTTCAAAACCAAGGAGCTTGACATTGATCATCGTACGATAGTATGGAAGCGTGTCATGGATATGAATGATCGCGCTTTGCGCCACATCGTTATTGGCCTCGGCGGCACGGGTAATGGAATACCACGTGAGGATGGTTTTAATATCACTGCTGCATCAGAAGTGATGGCCATCATTTGCTTGTCTAAAAACTTTGAGGACCTCAAGCAGCGCCTTGGAAATATTTTCATCGGCTATACCTTTGACAAAAAGCCTGTTTATGCCAGAGATATTAATGCTCAGGGAGCCATGGCCATTTTGCTCAAGGATGCTATCAAGCCCAATCTGGTTCAAACATTGGAAGGCAATCCTGCCATCATTCATGGTGGTCCTTTCGCCAATATAGCCCAGGGAACCAATTCCATCATTGCCACCAAAATGGCAATGTCCTTATCGGATTATGTAGTGACGGAAGCCGGATTCGGGGCCGATCTGGGAGCAGAGAAATTTCTTGATTTGAAATGTCCTGTAGCGGGCCTCAAACCAAAGGCAATCGTATTGGTGGCCACCATCAGGGCCCTGCGGCACCATGGTGGAGCAAAAAAAGAAGATTACAATACACCTAATCTTGCTGTTGTAAAGAAGGGTTTTGAGAATCTCGAAAAGCATATTGAAAATTGTAAAAAATTTGGCATCACACCTGTTGTCGCCATCAATAGTTTTATATCTGATACAGATGAAGAGGTAGCTTATGTGCAGGACAGATGTAAGACCCTGGGGACTGCTGCTGTGGTCTCTAAAGGATGGGCACATGGAGGAGAAGGCACTATGGATCTTGCCAGGGCAGTTATTGCGATGATCGAGTCTGGTGTGAACCATTACCATCCCTTGTATGATTGGAGTCTTTCGATCGAAGAAAAAATCAAAGTGGTAGCAACTGAAATTTACGGTGCAACGCATATAGAGTATTCCCCTAAAGCCAAGGTTCAGCTAAGGGAATATGCCAAATTGGGTTTTGATAAATTTCCTATTTGTGTGGCCAAAACCCAGAAGTCCTTCTCCGATGATGAGAAGAAGATCGGGCGGCCAGTCAATTTCGGTGTCACAATCCGGGAATTTGAAGTTGCGGCAGGGGCTGGTTTTGTCATCCCGATCCTGGGGGAAATGATGCGAATGCCTGGCTTGCCTTTGGTGCCGGCTGCCGAAGGGATGGATATTGACAATGAGGGGAATATTTCGGGGCTGTCCTAGAATAGGCTAAGGAGGCTGAAAGACAGAAAAGGCTAAAGAGGCGGAAGGGGGTGAAGAGGTCTAAGAGGCTAAAGTGAAAAGTTGAAGTCCCCTGGTTGCTGAGCTGTAGCAGATGGATGAGCGTGAGAAGGTCGAAGTACAGGGGATTTAGGGGCAATATGGGTGAGGTGAAGGAGTAGATTAATTTCCTACCGT
>JAGOIB010000023.1:0-9368 GCA_017995875.1 Saprospiraceae bacterium | reverse complement strand
CTAAAGTGAAAAGTTGAAGTCCCCTGGTTGCTGAGCTGTAGCAGATGGATGAGCGTGAGAAGGTCGAAGTACAGGGGATTTAGGGGCAATATGGGTGAGGTGAAGGAGTAGATTAATTTCCTACCGTTAAAAACGGCTGCACAGAATTTTACAAGGACATTGATTTCTTTGATCTGTCATACTCGATCTTAGGTTAACCTAAGCTCAACATTGCTTTTATTTTTTTTAAGACGTTTACCCCCTTTCAGGGGGCAGGGGTTTAGAAATCCTAAGTCTACCCCGTACAGGATGACAATAATCATATCTGCCGCTGACTTCACTCATGAAGTAAAATTGGCTTTCCATTTACTTTTACCTGTATAAATGTGATTGTATCATGTATTTGGGAAAGTTCAATCTATAACTTGACAAAGCGATTATGAAAAGGAAGCAAATCATTCAGGCAGCAATTCTGGTGGGGTTATGTCTTAACCTGAGCATCTCGTGCAAATACGATGAGGTTCTGCCCTTTGAACCGGATCCGGGTGTTCCTGTGCTATTCAGTCAGGATATCATTCCTATGTTCGAAGCTAATTGCAATTCTGCGGGGTGCCACAACGGCACACAATCACCGGATTTAAGAGCCTCTGTAGCTTATGATAACCTGACTACCGGTGGATATCTCAATACCGAAACACCTGAGCAAAGTTTACTGTACCTGTGGATGACTGACGCGATGGGCCCTATGCCCCCTCTTGGCGCCAATGCAACAAATAACGCAACGGTGCTCGAATGGATTAAACAAGGTGCCTTGAATAATTAAGCATTCATAAAAAAACGAATAGCAATGAAACCAGCGTTCTATAAATTTTTTGGTGTATTAAGTTTCTGTGTGCTGCAGTTGACCACCTTGTGGGCACAGGATGCTGAAACGATACCAGCGGAGAGTATGCCTGTTAAAAATACCTTCTCCAGTATATTCATTATTGACAATCAAACCGTCATGGTACCCTATAAAGGCACACTTGAATTTGATATTCAACATAGGTTTGGATTGATTGAAAATGGATATGAAGATTTCTGGGGGTTGTATGCACCTTCTAATATCCGATTGGGATTTGGGTATGTGCCTATCAATAAACTGATGGTAGGTTTTGGATTTACCAAGAAAAATCTCACATGGGATCTTAATGCCAAATACGCGATTTTGCAACAGAAGACCAATGGTGGATTTCCATTGAGCCTTACCTATTTTGTTAATGTAGCGATGGATACACGTGACAAGAGCGCTTTTGCCAATGCAGATGATCTCGCTTTTGATGATAGGCTCTCCTATTTCCACCAACTCCTGATTGCCAGGAAAATTTCTGACAGGTTTTCGTTGCAGGTAGGTGGTAGTTTGTCCCATTTCAATACCATCTATCCTTCAGAAAATACGGAGGGTACACTTGAAGAACTCGACAATGATCATTTTGCACTGGCAGTTTCCTGCCGGTATAAAGTGTCTGAAGTAACGAATCTTCTTTTCAATTTTGATCAGCCGTTGACGACACATTCGTCCATAGATACGGATACTCCGGATGAGACCAATCCAAAACCAAATCTTTCACTCGGTGTAGAATTCAATACGAGCGCGCATCAATTCCAATTATTTTTTACCAACTTCAACAGCATCACGCCTCAGGTCAATAATGCCTACAATACGAATTGGGGTTTTGGCAGTACAACTTTTTCCCAATGGGATCCGGAATGGCTCATTGGGTTTAATATGACAAGATTGTGGAGTTACTAAAGAAATCGAATCACACACTTAATCCATATACATCATGAAACAAAAATCAACCGATCCTGGATCGCGAAGGAGATTTCTTTCGCTGGGCCTGCTAAGCGGAGCTGGACTGCTCACACAAAAGGTAGAGGCTATGACCGCCCTTCCTGAAGAGGAAGAATCAGTTTCCATGTTGACTGCAGATGGAAAGTTAGTGCAGGTGAGTAAAAAGGTTCTTGAACAGACACAAGAGGTAAGAAAAGATAAAACCAGGAATGAGGACATACTCAACTGGACTGATTCCCTTTACAAACCCAAGAAATAGCCATGGAAAATACAAACAACGAAAATCTGAATCTACGAAGAGGTTTTTTGAAAACAGCGGCTCTTGGGGTTACTGCAGCAGCTTGTGGAAGCGCAATGTGTGGATGTGGTAAAAACGATGCAAAGAATACTGAAACAGGTGAGAAAGTAACATTGCTTTCAGCGGATGGAGAATTAGTGACGATTGATTCTTCCCATCTTAGGCCTGTGCCTAAAAATATGCCCGTTTCAAATGAGGAAGCAAGGCAAGGGATACCCGGGCGAAAGTTTGTCATGGTCATTGACCTGGCTAAGTGCAAGAATGCACGTAAATGTGTTACGTCTTGTCAGAAAATGCACCATCTGCCTGAAGAAAAAGAATGGCTTCAGGTCAAATTGATGCAGGATAGTCCGAATGCTGCACCCTATTGGTTTCCCAAAACATGCTTTCATTGCGATAATCCTCCTTGTGTGAAAGTGTGCCCTGTAGATGCCACCTTCAAGCGGCAGGATGGATTGGTTTTGATCGATGCTGACCGCTGTATCGGTTGTAAATTCTGCATGGCGGCATGTCCATATTCAACACGTGTTTTTAACTGGTCGGAACCAGATCAACCTGCTGAAGTAAGTTGTCTTCAATATTCGCCTGAAACAAGTGTTCCTTCAAGAGTAGGTACTGTAGAGAAATGTGATTTTTGTCCTGATAAATCACGTGCTGGTGAACTTCCCGATTGTGTCACCGCTTGTCCAAACGGAGTTTTCTATTTCGGGGATCAAAATGAGAATGTGGTCACAAATGGAGATGAGACGATTAGTTTCACGGACATCATTCGTGATCGTGGAGGCTACAGGTTTGCTGAAGAATTAGGTACCGAACCCCGTGTTTGGTATTTGCCCCCAAGAGATAGATTGTTCCCAGTGGAAAGAGGCCTGGAAGGCCTGCCGGATTCAATTAGAAACCGGTTCAATGATGTAATAGGTGGATAAAGAAATACAGGGAATACCATTAACCATTAGACATTAACAGTGATGAAAATTACAACTTCCGGTTCTGAAATACTTAGGACTTTTTCGCCGCAGATAGAGCATACCAGCATGAGGGAAAAGGTTTGGATCACCTTATTGTTGATTGCTATCGGATTTGCCGGGTATGGCCTGTATCTTCAGATAGCCTACGGACATGGAGTCACAGGGATGCGCAACAATGTGGTCTGGGGTATCTATATCGTCAATTTTGTTTTCCTCATCGGATTGAGTTATGCAGGCGCGATCATTGCCGGATTTCTGGTTTTATTTAAAGTACAATGGGGCAAACCATTGATCAGATTGGCGCAATTGATGACACTCGCTTCGGTAATTGTTGGTCCGATTTTTATTTTATTGTGTGTTGGCCGGTTTGACAGGCTGCATCATTTATTTATTTATCCCAGATTGCAGTCACCACTGACATGGGACGTTTTGGCTGTTCTTACGTTTCTCATAGGCAGTTTCATTTTTCTGTACCTGGAAATATTGCCCGATTTAGCCGTCTATCGTGACTCGAATCTGAAAGTGTCAAAATGGAAACACAATCTGTATGGATGGTTAGCCATTGGCTACAGGGCAACTGAAAGCCAGAAGAAACGATTGATCACTTCACAAAACCTGATGGCAATTATATTAATTCCATTGTCCATCATGGTGGCTTCCATTCTTTCCTGGATATTCGGTATGACATTAAGACCAGGATGGCATAGCACTATTTTTGGTCCCTATTTTGTCCTCGGTGCACTCTACTCCGGCGTTGGTGTCTTGATTGTAATCACATGGTACACCAGAAAATTTTATCATCTCGAAAAGTATATCACGCCCAGGCATTTTGATTACCTCGCGTATATCATGTTGGTATTGGCGGCAGGATATGGCTATTTTACATTCTCTGAATATTTTACAAGCTGGTATGGTTCAGAAAAATGGGACAATGAATTGATCACAAAATTATTTTCATGGCATGAATATGGTTGGCTCACCTTTTTTGCCAATATGGCCGGTGTAGTGCTTCCGATCATTTTTGTCGCTTTCCGTAAATTGAGGAAACCTGACTCCCTTGCTGTTGTTGCCATGATTATGGTGCTGGCGATGTGGGTCAAACGTTACCTTATTGTTGTCCCCACGTTGGAGACACCTTTGCTCCCTGTTCAGGATATTCGTCCTGAATATGTGCATTACACAATTACCTGGGTAGAATGGATGATGACTTTTGGTGGCGTTGCCTCATTCTTCCTCATTTTTACCCTTGCCGGAAAATTTATCACCCTGATTGATATCTCCGAAGTACCTCAAGAGGAGAATATAAAAATTCAAAATCAATGATGATGAAAAAAGATTTAGCCTGGGCTGGAATGTCCAACTTGGTGAGCAGATGGTGGTATCGTTTTGGATTTATGGCGGGGATGATCCTAGCCGGTATGCATCCTGCTATAGCACAAGATGCACCGGTGGATACTACTGTGCAACAAAGCGATTCCACCGAAGTACCTGCTGCAGCCGAAGCAGAGGAAGAAGAAACAATCTTTAAATCCAAAACAAGCCTTACCGGTGATCAATATCCGGATGGCACCATTCTGCTCAATGGATTGTTGCGGGCCAAGATTGATGGTTCCTATCAAAAGGTACCCGATAGGAAAATCGAATTTTTTGTTTTGAATTCGGAAGGAGAAGAAGTGGCGATCGGGGACACGATAACAGGTGTCAATGGTGTTGCTAAAATCCGTGTCAGCAAATCTACGCTTGCAAAAGGCGAAGATGGGTCCTATTCCTTTATTGCCCGTTTTGCTGGTGATGACAGATTTGAAGACAGTGAATCTGATCTCATGCTCCGGTCTGCGACGTTGGTGATGGAACCACGGAAAGAGGATAGTACATATGTTATAAGTTTAAAAGCAACTGCAGATTCACCGGACGGCCCTATGCCAATCGCTGCAGCTGTAGTATCCGTTTATGTCAAGAGGATGTTCAGTTCACAAAAAGTAGCCGAAGGAGAAACGGATGAAACAGGCATGGTAGAAGTTGAATTTCCTACAGGACTGGCTGGAGATGCAAGTGGAAATGTCGAAATCACAGCTTTGATAGAAGAAACGGAGGAGTATGGAAATCTGACGGCTTCGAGTACCCAAAATTGGGGATATGCGGTAAGTAATGCATTTGTTGACAGTCCGAGGGCCCTTTGGAGTCCTCATCCACCAGCCTGGATGGTCATTACCTTTTTTATCCTGATGGGGGCGGTTTGGATTCACTACGCTATCGTCATTGTTAATCTCCTTAGGATCAAAAGAGAAGGGAAACAAATTTCTAGTGAAAATTAACCAGACGTTAATAAGCAATAGTGCACCCTTAAAAGGAATATCTTTGAATCACATTTAATTACTTCATAAAACACATTATCATGAAAATTCGAATGCTATCAATTTTTAGTGTCGTTTTGTTTATCGGATTTGTTGTCATGGCTTTCATGCCATCCGTAGAGCAAAATGCACCATGGACTGTACCTGACAATTACAAAGCCATGAAGAACCCTGTCAAGTATGACAAGACAGCAGCCGCAGCTCTTTATTCTACCCATTGCAAATCATGCCATGGAAAGGAAGGACTAGGAGATGGCACAAAGGCAGCCCAACTCAAGACAAAGTGCGGAGACTTCAGTTCTGCAGCTTTCCAAAAGCAAAGTGATGGTGCTATCTTTTATAAGACCCTTGAAGGAAGGGACGAAATGCCATCCTACAAGAAGAAGATTCCGGATCAAAACGATATCTGGCAGCTTGTTCATTATATGCGTGGATTAGGGGAATAAATTATTTTTAAGAATACGCAGGAAGGGCAATTATTTTAATGCTCTTTCCTGCGTATTCTTGATTTTACCCTACCATCATTCCATTTCTCCACCCTGGGAAACAGGAGTCCTTCCGATCCCTGAATTACGACCACCTCCTTGTCAAATTCTCTCCATCAATCACCTGCTGGATTTTTAAATCCTAAATGGCTTTTTATAGCCGGCCTGGTCCTTTTGTTAGCCGGACTGGGGCTTAATCAGTTCTATGGACTACAGGGTGAGTTGCATCTTGAAGTTGGTAAAGTAAACTCCATGAAGGCTGGCACTTCTGCAGGCCTGGAACAAGATTCATCCAGTGGAGATCTTGGATTGTCAGTCACCCTTGATTCACTTAGGGTGAATCCGTTTACGCCTGTCTATGAAATCAAACTTTCCAAAAAGGATACGGTGAAAGCACATAGCGAATACCAACCTGGACCAGTGTATTCAATGATAGGTTTGTACCCTTTGGAGCAAATGAAAATCATAGAAATTGAAAAGTCTGATTTTCGATTCCGTTTAAAAGAGTTTTATCCTAATTTTCAATTTGCCTATCAGTATCCTTCTGAGCGCGACACCATTGCACCAAGGGCTCCCGGTATTACACTCGAGTTAAAAACAAAAGAAGGTTCACCCATTGTTACGTTGCGTTCTGATCAACCCAAAAAACATCTTTTAGGTGACATTGTGAGTCTTGGCGCATCGCTGGCATTCTATTGGAATATACCAATGGATAGTATTAAGGAAATAGCCGCGAACAATAGTAATGCAGTAAATAAAGTAGTCTTCTCAGGCGCTGATACCACCGTCTATTTTATACTACTCGACAGCATTCAATCGCAACCCCTCAAAGAGAATATGTTCTACAAAATACCCGGGCAGGATAGTTCCGGTTTCACCATCCTCTTTTGTTACCCTGATATCAACTATCTCATGGCAGTGCCTTCATCGAAGGGGAGTGATTTGATTAATCCTGTAGCCCATGTTGAGATATGGAAAGAGGGCGGAAGTGCAAAAGATGCTTTTGTATATCCTGAGACCAGGAGTAAGAAAGGTGGAGATTTTGATATACCGGGTACAGATTACAGAATTGGATTAGGCACCAATAAGGAGCTGGCGCGACACTATTGCGACTGCATTATTTCAATTAAAGGGGACAGTACCATGGTAGCTGATACCCTGACCCTTTTGGCAGGGAAGCCTGCTATAGCTCATGGATACAGGTTCACTCCGTTGGAATGCAAGAATGGATATCCGGGTGGTGTCATCATGGAGGTTAGGTATTTACCTGGCAGGATTCCAATCATAATTGGATTTAGCCTGGCAGGCATTGCCATTTTACTATTCCTGATCAGGCGCGCGCAGGCAAATAAAGACCAAACGGCGTGACCTATCCGGGAGCTTCCTTATTCCATGAGGAAGATCAACGGGCAGAATGATTTAGGTCAGTAAAAAAGTGGTGGTTTAGTGTCAATTTTGAATATAAATAATGATCAATTTATTAATAAGTGAACGAATAAAACCAAATCATATGAAAAATTACATGCTTTTGATTTGCTCTTTTTGCATCGCGATCGTGATGGGTCTCGCTTCATGCGAAGGAGACGATGGAGTAACAGGACCAGTTGGACCAGCAGGACCGACAGGACCGACTGGGGATGGTACACAAAACTGTGTTTTATGCCATGGTAGCTCACAGTTGATTACTGCCAAAGAATATCAATGGGATCACTCAGTGCATGCCACAGGTGGAAACAACAACCATAATGCTACAAACTGTGCAGGTTGCCATACAAGCCAGGGATTCCTTGAAAGGATTGAAACAGGTGCTCCATTGGGTGCAACAGCAGCAGTGATTGAAGATCCTCTGCCACCAAATTGTTATACCTGTCATCAAATCCACAAAACATATACAGATGCTGACTGGGCTTTTACACAAACGGAACCTGTTACTTTCTGGGAAGGTGGAGGAACAGTTGACTTAGGCAAAGCTAATCTTTGCGTAAGCTGTCACCAGGCCAGGGTAGTTTCTCCAGCATTGCCTGATCCGGCTACTGGTGGAAATATAACCATGACCAGCACAAGATATGGTCCACACCATGGACCTCAGGGGATGATGTTACCTGGTTACGGAGGTTACAGAGTAGCAGGTCCTGCACCTTATGAAAATTCTTCACATACATTGTTATTAGCCAATAACACGGCGAATGCATGTGTTCAATGCCACATGGGCCCGGCCCTGGCAGGCGAATATGGAGGTCATACCTTCCGTGTTAGCAATGATGAATCAGGAGCGATCAATTCAAACGCTTGCATTGTATGTCATACTACAGGTGCCTCCGATTTAAATAAACTTGTGGATAAGAGCCAGAATACGATCGACTCCCTGGCTTTAGTGCTTGAAGATTTACTTGTTGCACGTGGTCTATATAATGCAACGACTGAGCAAAACACAAAGGTTGAATTCAAGGGTCACGAAGCCGGAGCTTTGTATAACTTCAAATTTGTTACGGAAGATAAGAGCCGTGGTGTGCATAACTACAAGTTAGCCTATGCGCTGCTGACCAACTCTATTGCTTCACTGCAATAAGACAAGGATAAGATTATTGCTCTTGAATGATTTTATGCCTTAAAGCATCCGCAAAATGAAAGTATGTAATAATGAACTCATAAATACCCGGCCATCTGGCCGGGTATTTTGGATGGTGCTTACCATTCTCGCCCTTGGTCTTGGAAATGTCAGGGCCCAGCAGGAAACTGTAGTGGAGGAAGTAGCTGAGGAGGAGATGATAGAAGAAATCAAGCCGGTTAAAAATACCTTTGAAAGTATCTACCTGATCGATGCGCAAACAGTTATGGTTCCTGTCAAAGGAACCTTCGAAGCAGATTTTCAGCATCGGTTTGGCACGTGGAACAATGGATATGATGATTTTTATGGCGTGTTTGCATCTTCCAATATCCGTCTTGGTGTGGATTATGTGCCGATAGATCGATTGCAGGTTGGTCTTGGTTTTACCAAATTTTATAATCTCATTGATGTATACGGGAAGTACGCGTTGCTACGACAAATGAAAGGCGGTGGATCTGCCATAAGCCTGGATTATTATGTCAATGCTGCTGTTGATACCCGCAGGGAAGATGCCAATATCAATTTTGAAGAAGGCACGGACAGATGGTCGTTTTTTCATCAGATCATGATCGCCCGCAAAATCACTGATAAATTTTCACTTCAGGTATCAGGAAATCTTTCCTGGTTCAATAACAAAGATGTCTATGACACTTCCGGCGAATTTGTAGGCAAGGATCAGAATGGACATTTTTCAGCAACTGCATTGGCGAGATACAAATTGTCAAATACACTTGGGGTCATTGTGGAATACGATCAACCGATTACTTCCAGTGATGAATTGGTGGATCCGCAGCCAAACCTGAGTTTTGGTCTTGAGGTCGTTACAAGTTCCCATGCATTTC